>JAYSST010000403.1:0-8948 GCA_043720435.1 Bdellovibrionales bacterium | reverse complement strand
GCCCCGATGGTCTTACACCTGTCGACGGAGTGATTGGTCCCGGACTGCCACTTGGGCGAGGCACCGGACCACCTGAACTACCTCCACCTATACCACCGCCCCCTGGGGGACGATCAAATCCGTTGGCGCTAATGGCGAACCTCCTGGTTATTTTTTAATCCTGGTTCTGCGGTTTTGCCGTCAGTTCCCGCTTTCAAAGCTACTAAGCTTTCAAGCGACCGTTCTTTAACTTCCCGAGCCATTACCTCGGCGAATTCATTAAACGGAAGGCCGTTAATATTGCGTCCATCATTCAGGCGTACGGTGACGGTACGATTTTGTACCTCTTGATCACCGACAACCAACATATACGGAATCTTCTGAAGCTGCGCTTCACGGATCTTGTACCCGAGTTTTTCGTTTCGGGCGTCATATTCTGCGCGAATTCCCAAACTCTTAAGCTTTGCCAAGCATTCCCGGGCGTAAGCGTCCTGTTTATCAGTCAAATTCATGATTTTGACCTGCGTCGGAGCTAACCACGCCGGCAGTTTTCCCCCGGTATGTTCGAGGAAAATCCCTATGAAACGCTCGAGCGAACCTAAAATCGCGCGGTGAAGCATGACCGGACGATGAGTCGTGTTGTCTTCGCCGACGAATTCAAGTTTGAACGCTTCCGGCATGTTGTAGTCGATCTGCAAAGTTCCAAGCTGCCAGCTGCGGCCGATCGCATCCACAAAATGGATTTCGATCTTCGGTCCATAAAAAGCACCATCGCCAGGCGCAATCGTGTACTTGTGCCCAAGAGTCTCGAGGCCCTTCATGAGCGCACCCTCAGCACGGTCCCAAAGTTCGTCAGTACCCATGCGATTCTCGGGGCGTGTCGCGACGACAAGTTTAAACTCGGTCATCCCCAACTGCTCGTACGTTTTCGCCGTCAGCTTCATAAAGCTGATGATCTCGGCTTCCATCTGCTGAGGCGTACAAAAAATGTGGGCGTCGTCTTGACAGAATGTTCGAACTCGAGTCAGTCCGTGCATCACGCCCGAACGTTCGAACCGATGTAAACGACCGAAGTCAGCCATGCGAATCGGCAGTTCGCGATACGACTTTTTTTCGTTTCCGAAAATCAGGCAGTGCGAAGGGCAGTTCATCGGCTTCATCAAAGCCTGGCGTTCGTCGACCTCGGATAATTCTCCATTAGTCTCTTGTTTCTGCGCCGTCTTATCGATCGCCGCGAAATACATATTCTCGCGGTAATTTTGATAGTGCCCAGAAGTTTTAAAAAGTTCGACGTCGAAGATTTGCGGAGTGATCACTTCTTGGTAATCGAACTCGCGATAGAGGTCGCGCATAAAACCAACTAGCTCGTTGTAAATGATCGAGCCTTTGCCTGTGAAAAAAGGCGAACCAGGCGCAGAAGGATGAAACATGAAAAGCCCAAGCTCTTTGCCGAGCTTGCGGTGATCACGTTTTTTCGCCTCCTCCATGCGCGAGAGATAAAGATCGAGATCTTTTTTGTCGGCAAACGCCGTCGCATAAACGCGCTGAAGCTGTTCGCGAGTTTCATCCGCGCGCCAGTATGCTCCTGCAATCGACATTAATTTGACCGCTTTAATCTGCGAAGTGCGCTGGATGTGCGGGCCACGGCACAAGTCAAACCACTGATCGCCATTGTGGTAAACACCAACGGTCTTCGTCCCAGTTTTCGCGACGATGTCGTCGATCAGTTCAATCTTGAATTTCTCGCCGATTTTATTGAAGAGCGTCTTCGCTTGATCAATAGTCAACTGCTCGCGCTTGATTTCAAGATCAGCGCTCATGATCTCCATCATCTTCTTTTCGACTTTTTCAAAATCGTCCGGAGAAAATGTTCGCGGGCTTTGGAAATCATAATAAAAACCGTTTTCAACAACGGGACCAATCGTGACTTTCACATCGGGCCAAATACTTTGTACGGCCTGAGCCATGACATGCGCCGCCGAGTGACGAATCACTTCCAGTCCTTCGGGCGATTTCGAAGTCAGAATTTCAATTTTAGTCCCCGAAGGTACGATTTCGCGCAGATCGACGATCTCGGGCTGCCCATTGAACTTGGCGCCCAAAGTCGCCTTGGCTAAACCCGCTCCAATTTTTTGAGCGACTTCCAGCACGGTGGGCGGTTTTTCAAATGAGATAGCTTTCCCGTCGGGAAGAAAGACTTCGACCGAAGGATTCATGTCGTGAGGGTTACCCAAAAAGAAGTGGTCTCAGAGACCAGACCTGCATAGTGACCAGAATTTAGAGCAGAGGCGAAAATGGACATAAAGTTCACTCTACGAGAATCCGAGTTTTTTTTCAAGGGTGCCTGGCCGGTCAACATAGAAACGCCCCGTTGGTCGGCCCTCGCGCACCGCCGCCCAAAACGGTCACCGGCGTGTAACTGCTCCACATTGCAAGCCCTCAATTGCGTTTTGCTGGCGGCCGCGGTGGCCCCCAGTTCGCAAACTAGGTCGCACAGAATGATTCTCAAGCGTCCTCAACACCGCATGAAGATTAAGGAACCCGTATGCAGTCCTCCGTTTTATCGAAAATCGCCCCGCTTTTTAGTCTCGTGGTGATGATGACCATGACAGTGGACTCTTCACCAGCGAACGCTGCTGCAACGGTGAGTCGGTGTGAATCGCTCTTCTATAATGACCTTCAGCGCCTTCCAAAACCTTCCGCAATCGCAGTCGCGCGCGAAGGCGAGGTGCATAGCACGCCCGGACAAGCAGCGCTCATGTTGAAAATCAGGCAGGTCATTCCGCCGGGACGTTACGACGTCGTTGTTCGCGACCAGGACGGAACGGAGCGCGCAGATATTTTGACGATCGCGACCACTCTTGGCAAAAGGGCTGGTTACCCGCACCATGGTCTCGAGTTTAAAATTGGATCAACCACGATTGGGCGAACTGAACCAACGCAATTGTGGGTTAGTAGCAAAGGCGAGGTCGAAGGTATGACGACTCGAATGCGCCTCGAGTCGCACCCGGATGCCAATCTGGTGATTCTCGTAAACTCAGAGTTCACGGGCAATTCAACGTCACCAGAAGGAATATTCCGCCGAGACACGTCGGTTGAGCTTACGCTTACGCGCCGTCGTTCCGTTGTACTTGTTGTGAACCAGAATGTTCGTTCGTCCGTCGCAAATAACGGGGTGGATGTCGGAATTAATACCGGGTTCGTCGCCGAAGTAAAAGGGCCCGTCAAAGAGTCCCAGTCGACCGAGCCCGTACGCTAATAACTCACGTGATGATGAATCGATTCTTGAATTCGCGGATCGCGAATCGGAACCAATTTGTTCTTGGTTAAGAAGTTGGTAACCGACCAGACAAACAGGCCTCCGAGAAGCATAAAGCTTCCGATTTCCTGCCAAGAGAACTTCGGCTCGTAGGCATCCAGGTTCGGATATACCATCCAATGAATATCTACGTACTGCATGACGAGCACGAGTACCGAAACCATCACAAGGTGACTTGGTGTTCGTTTTGCCCAGCGCGGTAGCAACAATAAAAACGGAACTGCAAATTTCAAGATGAGAAGCGAGAACGTAATTGCCATCCACCAACCGTTCGAACGCGCGAGATAGAATATCGTTTCTTCTGGCAAGTTAGCGTACCAAATCAACAGGAACTGGGAAAAACCGATGTATGCCATGAACACGGTGAATCCCTTTAAGAATTTTCCGAGATCATGCAGATGGTCCTCAGTCACAAGTCCGCGCAACCACCCCTTCTTCATTGAATAAACAACGAAGATAATAAGCATCGCCAAGAACGACTGGAAAAGACCCGTAAAATTATAAACGCCCCAGATGGTCGAAAACCAATGCGGTTGTAACGACATCAACGTGTCTACCGAAAATAACGAGTAAGAAAGCGCAAATACAAGAATGAAGGCAACCGACAACGGAACGTTTTGAAGCGTCCACTTGTCGTCTCCGTCTTGATCTTGCTTCAGCGAATTTCCGACAATCTTTTTCGAAAATGCGAGCCAGAGTCCGAAGAACACGACGAGGCGAAGAATCGCAAAAGACGCGTTCAGGTAAGCGGACTTCCCTTGAAGAATTGCATCGTTCTTCACAACTTCGGGATCAAGCCAGATATAAAGATGTCTTGCTCCGAAAAGTAAAACAACGGCCGCAACAGCTGCGACCGGGATAAACGCAGTGAACGATTCCGCGATTCGGCGAATGTTTACAGACCAACCCGCTTTCGTCACGTGCTGGAGGGCCACGAAGAAAAGTCCGCCGAGCGCGAGGTTCGTCCAATACATGAACGAAGTTAAAAACCCGTGCCATGCGCGATCATGATCCTTGTAGAGGCCGAGAGCGAAGAGCACTGTTCCAAGAAAAATCGAAACAGTGTAAACGGTCTTCAGACCTTTTCCGGCGATAAAATGCCCGGGATTCACAGCTGTGGTTGTCGTTGCCGTTGCCATCTTCGCCTCTGCTATTTCGTTTTTTCGGGTTTTGCTTGCCCTAATTTTTGCAAACTACGCACGTAATTCACAATGGCCCATCGATCGTTCTCGTTTACCAGTTGATATGCGTAGGATGACATCACGCCCTGGCCATCGGTGATGATGTGGAAGATTCCACCGTCGTTCATTGTGCGCACTTTGTCGCTGAGAAGCGACGGCGGCTTGAGCGCCATTTTCGGCGCAACAGGACCGTCGCCAGCGCCACCATAACCGTGGCAAACGGCGCAGAAAATTTCATATTTCTTGCGACCCAACTCTAGAATTTCCGTCTTGGTGTTTCCCGAATACGGATTCTTCAATTTAGCTGCGGCCTGAGCTGCATCGCCTGCATATTTGTACGGAACGAATCCAACTGGCACTGTTCCTTCGGGCGGAAGCCGAGACGATGCTTTCTTTTGATCGGACGGCTCGTGGTCTTGCGCTTTTAGCGCTGGCGAATCCATCATGTCTTGAATGAGTTCGACGTTTGGCTGACTTGATAGTTCGGGATTTTTCTTCGTGCATGCGTTGGCAAATCCGACGATCGCGACAGCCACGATCGTGTTTAATACCACTCGCGTGGCAACCATACGCTTTTCAGATTTCATTTTAGCAAAGCCCATCATCATATCCCTTAGTAGTGCGACAGACGTTTCACGTCGACCGCTCCTAAACTCTTCAACAGCTGTTCACAGCGTTCTGCATTGTAGCCGGCATCTTCTTCAGAAATAAAAATCGCAAACTTGTGGCACGTGAGATCGGGATCAATCACCACCGGATCGATTTTCGGTAGTCTACAAACTGCGAAAAGTGCCACGACTGATGCGAGCGCCGAGAACAAAATCGTAAGCTCAAACGTGATCGGCATAAACGCCGGTCCCGAGTAAAACGGTTTACCGCCGACGTTAAGTGGCCAGCTAGTTTCGCTCGTCCACTGCTGCAGAAGCAGACCCGAGCAAAGCCCGATAATCGCGAAAGCAAAGGTGATGTAAGGAATGAACGATCGTTTGATTCCGACCGCTTCTTCCATGCCGTGCACTGGGAACGGTGTAATTGCATCGAACTTCTTAAAGCCCGCCTCGCGAACTTTTCTTGCAGCAACCACGCAGTCGTGGTCGTCGAGCCAGATGCCAGCGACTCCGCCCGTTTTCTTGCCAGATTTAAGGGCCATTAGTGACCTCCACCGATGTGATCAGGGCGTTTCTTGCCGACGAACAACACCGGCTTCACTTCAGCAATCGAGATTGCCGGAACGAATTTCAGATAGAGCATGAAGATTGTGAGGAACATACCGAAGCTTCCGAACAGGATCGCAGTGTCAAACCACGACCACGCGTACATGCCCCAGTTACTTGGCAAGAAGTCGCGGTGAAGCGATGTCACGACGATGACGAATCTTTCGAACCACATGCCGATGTTAACGAAGATCGAAACGACGAACATCACCGGAATCGATCGACGGAATTTTCTGAACCAGAACAGCTGCGGAATTACGACGTTACAACTAATCATCGTCCAGTACGCCCACCAATAAGGTCCGACGGCCCGGTTCATGAACGCGTACACTTCGTAAGGGTTTCCCGAATACCAGGCGATGAAGAATTCAGATCCGTACGCATACCCAACGAGCAAGCCGGTCGTCATGATGATCTTGTTCATGACTTCCATGTGATCAATCGTCACGTAGTCTTTGAACTGCGGATAACCGATTCGAACAAGCGTGAGTAACGTCACAACCATTCCGAAACCCGAGAAGATTGCGCCTGCAACGAAGTACGGAGGGAAGATCGTTGTATGCCAGCCGGGAAGCATCGAAACGGCGAAGTCAAAAGAGACAATCGTGTGAACTGATAAAACGAGCGGAGTCGAAAGACCTGCTAGGATCAAATAGACCATTTCGTAGTGCGCCCAATCGCGCGCCGATCCACGCCAGCCCATCGAGAGAATTCCATAGATCAACTTTCGAACTTTGGTCGTCGCCCGGTCACGGATTGTAGCGAAATCGGGAACCAAACCGACATACCAGAAAACCGAAGACACGGTCGCGTAAGTAGTTACGGCGAACACGTCCCACAAGAGCGGTGAACGGAAGTTCACCCAAAGTGGGCCGCGTTGGTT
Organism: Bdellovibrionales bacterium; assembly: GCA_043720435.1. Classification (GTDB taxonomy): domain Bacteria; phylum Bdellovibrionota; class Bdellovibrionia; order Bdellovibrionales; family JAMPXM01. The sequence goes on along the minus strand of JAYSST010000403.1, from coordinate 2,372 downwards.
CGGGTATGGCAGTAGCCAGAAATCGAGCCACGGTCGTCCCGTGTGAATCAGCGGAAATATACCAGCAGTCATCACGGCAAAAACCGTCATTGCCTCTGCAGAACGCGCCACTGAAGTTCGCCATTTCTGCCGGAATAAAAAGAGAACTGCAGAGATCAGTGTGCCCGCGTGACCGATACCGATCCAGAAGACGAACGTGATGATCATGGTTCCCCACCCGATCGGGTGGTTAACGCCGAGAAGTCCCATGCCGGTTCCGATGATGTAGGCGATGTGCAGGATGTAGAACAAGAAAAGCATCTTCGCGCTTAAGAACAGCGCGAACCACTTTTTTCCCGGAGGCGCCATCACTGGAGCGATAATATCGTCGGTGACGTCCTTATATGTCTTGTTCCCTAAAACGAGGGGTTTGCGTGCGACTGTCTCGACGTTCATACGAGCTCACCCTGCGGCTGCTGCTGCGATTTAATGTGGTTTCCGTGATGCGAATCATTTTTCTCACCGTGACCGCCACCGTGCGCGTCGATCTGGACCCGTTCCGCATTGCGAATGCGAGTCTGATACGCGATTCGCGGAACTGCGTTCAGCTCTTCGAGAAGTTTGTACGATCGTTGATCTTTAAACAGCCGCGCGACACGCGATTCTTGGTCGTTGAGGTCGCCGAAAACGATTGCGTTCGCTGGGCAAGTTTCAGCACAAGCCGGGGTAACATCGCCGTCTTTTAGCGGACGCTTTTCGTCTCGAGCGTGGTTGGTTCCTTTGCGAATGCGCTGAACGCAGAACGTGCACTTCTCCATCACACCGCGAGGCCGAACCGTAACGTCCGGGTTATAAGCCATGTGCAGCGGCTCTTCGCGCTTTTTCGCGAAATTGAACCAGTTGAATCGGCGAACTTTATAAGGACAGTTGTTCGAGCAGTACCGAGTGCCAACGCAACGGTTGTAAACCATGTCGTTCAAACCCTCGTCGTTGTGAACCGTGGCGAGAACCGGGCAAACAGTTTCGCATGGAGCATTTTCACAATGCTGACACGTGAGCGGCATGACCACCACTTCTGGCTGATCCGGTGAACCTTTGTAATAACGGTCGATACGAATCCAGTGCATCTCGCGGCCCTGCATGACGTACTTTTTGCCGACGGTTTGAATGTTGTTTTCCGACTGACACGCAATCACGCACGCTGAGCAACCCGTGCAAGTGTTCAAATCGATCGCCATGCCCCACTTGTGCTTAGTGTACTGGTGCTGCGGCCAAATCGAGAAAATCTGATGCTTGTGAATTCCAGAAGACGGGTTCTTCTCGAAAGCGGCTTTTGTCGCTTCGATAACGATGCTTCGGCCTTCCATCGAGTGGTGGTCTTGTGTCGACACGAGGTCGTAATGGCCCGCCGTTTTTTTAATCGCAGCAGCGCGACCCGAGAATACAGCTTTGCCCTTAGCAAATGACGATAGTGGGAACGCGTTTACTCCCAGGTGGCCGCCAACTTTGCCAGCAAATTTCTGTCCGTAGCCTACCGCAAGAGCGAGAACTTGGTCGTGAACACCAGGTTGCACAAGCACCGGCGCTTTAACTGTGACTCCGCCAACGGTGACTTCGACGATATCGCCCTTTTTCAAGCCTTCTTTTCGCGCCATTGCTGGGCTGACTTGAAGATAGTTATCCCAAACTACTTTCGAAACTGGATCCGGCAACTCTTGAAGCCAAGCGATGTTGGCCAAGCGACCATCGCCCAATTGAACTGAGGGATATAGTACGAGTTCATAGCCATCCATTTTAACCGGCTGCACCGAAAGCTGGCCAACGAAGGCGCGACCCGAACCGGTGCGCTCACGACGACCCGCAGACGAAACTGCGCCGACTTGCAAAACTTCTTGCCAGAAATCCTCGAAGGATTTGCCCTTACCTTGGTCTGACTTCGATTGAATGTCTGACTTCCAAACAGCCATGACGTATTCACGCCAAGTTGCCGATGCTTTCGCACGCGGCGCTGGGCTTGCAGATTGCTGAGCCCACGCAAGCAAGGATTCACCAAGCGAACGCGTCTGATACATTGGCATGATCGTCGGTTGCTGAATCGAGAAGACTCCGCTTTGAAGCTCGAAGTCTCCCCAAGTTTCGAGGCTCGAGCCTGCAGGCAAAACCCACTGCGCAAAGGCACCGGTTTCATCACTGCGGTTGCCAGTGTAAATAACGGTGCCGACTTTTTTAACGGCTTCTGTGAAACCGCTATCGGCTGGCAAGATGTAAGCGAGGTTCAACTCATCGATGATGAGTGTCTTCACTTTGCCCGCAGCCATATCGGCAATCAACGATTGCAGGTCCTCACCCGAGCCGTTCGAAGTTTCAAACGTCGATGAATCGTGATCGATCGT
>JAYSST010000402.1:0-8960 GCA_043720435.1 Bdellovibrionales bacterium | reverse complement strand
GCGCGTAGGCATAGAATCGATGGATGACTTGAAGCCCCATCGGGCCACTTAAAGTCGGCACCCACTGACCATTGCACAAGGGCCAATCGACACAAACTTTGCCTGCATACGTTGAAGCGACGAGTCCGCCGATCGCAATTTGAATAAGAACAGCGAGCGGAAGAAATACCGATACCCACCGAATATCTCGTACAGCTTCGTCGTTATCCGGCAAAGGCTCGGTGATAGCTGCTGCCACAGCTTCGACAGTTGGGCGACCCCTCAACGTGTGATTTACTCCAAACAACATCCACAGCACGCACGCTAAGAAAAGTGTCGCCAGCATCAGGTGCATCGTCACGACCACCGCTTTCACCAGCATCAGAACAGTCAAACCACCCATGACAATTTGTGCGAGTAAACACGCAAGCCCAAAGTACGCCGCGATTTTTGTCGATCGCGGAACGACCTTACTTCGCAAAGCGATGACTAGTGCTACAGCATAGAGAATCGCAACGACGCCGGCGTAAGCGCGATGAACAAATTCAAACCAAACGCCAACGTGAAAATCTGGAATGACTTTACCAAAACACAGAGGCCAGTCGGGGCATGCGAGCCCAGCGTTCATAGTGCGGACGCCAGCGCCCAACGCCATAAGACCGACGATCATAAAAGCTAAGACAATCAAAAAAATTCGGAACCTTGCGAGACTCACAATTCACCTCGACTGGCGGCGATGTCGCTCATCATCATTGCATAGCCGATCCATCGATCAATAACGGGAGCCGCAAGAAAAATCAAAATGGATAAGTTCGTCCACAAAAAGAAAGGCAGCCAGCGAGATTTCTCGTGCTTCTCGATCACAGATTTATAAAAACGAATGAATTGCCAGACGACCACGAATGACAGAGGCAAAACGAGAATCGCATACGCCCAACGTGCGGAAGTGAAATACGGAGCCGCCGCCGCCGTCGCCACGTACGCGAAAAGATAGAGAGCGATTTGAAACAGCGTGCGTTCAGTACCCAATTTCACCGGCAGGACCGGGATGCCGCCTGCCGCATAGTCCTCGCGAAAGCGAATCGCAAGCGACCAGAAGTGCGGCATCTGCCAGAGGAACATCAGTAGAAAAAGATAAATCGGTTCGGGCATAAAAATCTCGGGCTGGTTCGCAGCGTATCCGAGCAATACGGACGCTCCACCAGGAACCGCACCCGGCACTGCGCCGAATGCCCACTTCCGTTTCCACCACAAGGTGTACGGGACATTATAGAGAAATACTGTGCCGAGACCAATCGCGAGCACCGTCGTGTTAAGCAATAGCGCCGCACAAGTTCCGATGATGAGGAATCCAAATCCGAGGATGTAAGCTTGGGTTCGTGAAATACGGCCCGATGGAATCGGTCGCTTCGCCGTTCTCGGCATTCGCGCATCGATCTCAACTTCTTGCGCCTGATTGAGGGCGAAACTTCCGGCGGACAAAAAGTAGAGCGCAGCGAATGTCGCGACCATGTGTGCGAAATCCCACTCCGTTTGAAACGGATGGCTCATCGCATACCCAGCAGCTCCCGTCACAAGAACGAAAACGACAATGCCAGATTTTGTGAGATCAAAAAACAGTCGCAAATTTCCGTCCCCGGCGCAGCGGCGCTACCGGGGGCGTTTTCCCGCTTATAACGAAGCGGGTCAACACTCTTGATTCGTGGGTTTAATCAGAGCGGAGATTCTGCGGAAACGCGGGTAACGATGTCTAGAATCGAGAAGAACCAGAAGACGATCAAGAAGAAGGCTCCCGACCCGATGATAACGCGATTCATGAGGTTGTCGTACTTCAAATGCATGAAGTAGCCGAGAACGAGGGCCGCTTTTACAGAGGCAATGGCGAACGCGATGATCGTATTGAAGGCTCCGAAATCAATGTAGGTAGCCCCAACCGTGACTACCGTCAGGACGATTAAAATTCCAAAAATCTGGAAATAAGTTTTAAGCGGAATGATGTGATGCTCATCACCTCCGTGCGCTTGCCCTGAATCGTGTGTGCTCGTGTTCGCCGCCATAATGAAATCCCCTTACGCAACCAAGTAGAGAAGTGGGAAGAGATAAATCCAAACCAAATCGACCAAATGCCAGAAAAGACCGACGCCCTCAACAGGTGTGTAGAAACTTGGTGAGAACTCGCCCTTCATCGTTCGGATCATGACCCAGCCGATGACAGCCATCCCGATCATGACGTGAATCCCGTGCAACCCCGTCATCATGAAGTAGAACGAGAAATACAGAGCGATGTTGTCTGGCAGCACAAGCCCAGGAAACTCTTGATTAATGAGTTCCATATTACCCGCGAACCACGATCCCGGCATAAGTCCCAAGTGAATCTTGTGACTATACTCAACCCACTTGATCGCCATGAAGGCGAAGCCGCAAAGAATCGTGATCGCCATCGCGATTACGGCTTTCTTCTGCTGCCGAACCTGTACGTAGTGAATTCCGAGCGCCATCGTAAGCGAACTGAAAAGCAGAACGACCGTGTTCGTCGCTCCGTACTTCACATCCGTAAACTTTGAACCAATTCTGAACGTCTCTGGGTACAAATGATGAAAAATTGCGTATCCGACGAAGAGGCCACCGAACATCAAGATCTCGGTGCAGAGAAATAACCAAATGCCCTGCTTCGAGCTCTGATACTCGTGCTCGGCATTGTCGTAATGATGCGCGTGATGATGTTCAGCGTGTTTTCCGGCCGTTGCTGCTGGCTTAGCGGTGCTCATAAGGACCTGCCGTTACGATTGGGGTTACTAAGAAGTTTTCGTGCGGAGGAGGCGAAGCCGTCGTCCACTCGAGCGTTGTGCCGCCCCATGGATTTGGTCCGGCGATTTTTCCGTTGAAGAACGCGGCTACGATCGTGACGAATCCGACAACGAAACCGAGGCCAATCATGTAAGCACCGATGCTCGAGATCTGGTTCAAGTGTTCGTACTGCGGCAGGTAGTCGAAATAGCGCCGAGGCATACCGAGCGAACCGAGGACGAACTGTGGGAAGAACGTCACGTTGAAGCCAACGAAGATGAAGAAGAACGAAATTCTTCCCCAGAAATCGCTGCACATACGCCCGAACATTTTCGGGAACCAATAAAAGATTCCGCCCATAATCGCCATCAAAGTTCCGCCGACCATCACATAGTGAAAGTGGGCAACAACGAAGTACGTATCGTGGAAATGCACGTCGACAGCGACGACCGCTAGGATGATTCCAGTCACGCCACCGATGGTGAACAAGAACATGAAGCCCATCGCATAGAGCATCGGCGCGGACAGGTTGATCGAACCTTTGTAAAGCGTTGCGGTCCAATTGAAGAGTTTGATGGCTGTCGGAACTCCGACCAGCATCGTGATGAAAGAGAATACGATTCCGGCAATTTCAGATTGTCCCGAAACAAACATGTGGTGACCCCACACGAAGAACGAAACGGCCGCGATCGCGAGACTCGAGTAGGCGATCGCGGTGTAACCGAAGATCGTCTTTTTCGAGAATGTCGTGATGAGTTCAGAAATAATTCCGAACGCAGGCAAAATCATGATGTAAACCGCAGGGTGCGAATAGAACCAGAAGAAGTGCTGGAACAAAACCGGGTCGCCGCCAAGGGCCGGGTCGAAAAATCCGATTCCAAAGATATTTTCCATCGCGAGCAACAGGACTGTGATCGCCAGAACGGGAGTCGCCAAAACCTGAATAATCGCCGTCGAATAAAGCGCCCACACGAAAAGTGGAATACGATTCATCGTCATTCCAGGTGCGCGCAACTTATGAGTCGTTACGACGAAGTTGAGTCCCGTTAAGATTGACGAAAATCCTGCGATGAATACACCCATGACCATGCATATGACAGCAGGCGCGTGTTTGATCGAGTAAGGAGTATAGAATGTCCACCCGGTATCGGCACCGCCGAACGCCAGAGACAAGAGAGCAACACCTGCTCCGATGATCAGGCAGTACCAGCTTAAAAGATTCAGCCTAGGAAAAGCGACGTCCTTCGCTCCGATTTGCATCGGGAGAAAAAAGTTTCCGAGGAAGGCCGGAATCCCCGGGATAATGACCAAAAAGACCATCACGGCCCCGTGATAGGTCATCACTCTCGAGTACTGTTCCGAACTCATGATCGTTTGGCCAGCATAAAAAAGTTCTGTCCGGATCAGAAGTGCGAATACACCTCCGACCATAAAGAACAATGCGACCGTAATGAAATAAAGAATGCCGATGCGCTTGTGATCAAGCGTCGACAACCAATTCCAAAGACCTTTTTCGTGATTGAGATAGTTTGATTCGGCGTGCTGTGTGTGAGCGCCCGTAGTTGATGTCGTTGCCATGGCGTCTCCTTACTTCAGTGTTTTGATGAATTCGATAACTGCTGTGACGTCGTCGTCTTTCAAGATTCCAGCAAAGGCAGGCATCTGACCAGCTGGGTATCCGGCAACAATTTTCGCGTTCGGGTTTAAGATCGATTCTCGAAGGTAATTTTCGTCCACAGCGACTTTGCTTCCGTCCTGGAGAGACTCGGTTCGACCCCAAAGTCCTTTGAACGTCGGACCAGTTCCAGCCTTACCGTCTGCAGAGTGACATCCGACGCAAGCGTAATTCGAATAAACTTTTCGACCTTTATCCGAGAGCGAAAGGGGTTTCTCAACTCCACCGCCGCTCGCATCTCCTGATAACCATTGATCGAATTCCGCTGAAGGAACCGCTTTGATCATCGCGCGCATCGAGTAGTGTCCGCCGCCGCAATATTCCGTACAGAAGACGTTATATTCTCCGGGCTGATCAAAGTTAAACCACAACATCGTGTAACGACCGGGAACAACGTCTTGCTTCACGCGCGCTGAAGGAATGAAGAACGAGTGAAGGACAGGGCGATCGGTCGGATCCTTCGAACCTTCGACAATTTTTTCTGAGCCCATGACCAACTTTACCGGGCGGCCAACCGGAACGACGAGCACCGGTGGAAGCTTCTGGCTATTGGCATCAAGTTCGGATCTTACTTCCTTGCCACTCTTATAAGTGAAGCGCCAATCCCACTTCTTCGCCATGACCTGAATTTCAAGCGCGTTCACAGGGACTGTACGCATGTCGTGATACACTTTCCAGCCCCAGAAAAATACGAACATAAAAATGACGAAAGGAACGAAAGACCAAACAAATTCCAGCGTGTGGTCATGCGTGATATAAGCGGTTTTGTCGTTCGCCGAACGTCGCTGGTATTTATAAATGAACCAGAACAATCCACCCATGATGAGAATGAACGAAATCAGACTCGTGATAAGCAGGAAGCTGTAAATCGAATCAACTTCTGCCGCTATTTGAGTAGCAGCAGGCGGCATGTAAGTGCTGCCGGAAGCGTAGGAAACGCCGACTGTGGTGCCAAGCGCGAACACCGAAGACATTGCTGACTTGCCGAACATTCTGTTCACACACTTGCCGAACATTCTGTTCGAGGTATTCGCAAAGCGGTTGAGGTTCTTCAAACGGTTCTCCTTCATACTATTCCTTACGAGCGCGAATCCAAAAGGGAACTAAAAATGCGCCTAAAACCAACATGATTAGGACGCCTCCGGCACGCATAATGTTGAATGCGGCGAGAGTGTATCTGTTCTCTTTGGGATCGTAATGGAAGCAGTAAAGTATCAACTTGTCGATCACGGTTCCGACTTTTCCCTTCGATGCCTCTAGCATCGAAAGACGTACGGTCTTTGGATCGAACACGATACCGAAAAGATAACGAGTAATAGTTCCGTCTGGCGCAATCGCGTAGGCGGCAGACGCATGCGCATATTGTTTCTGCTGTTCGTCCCAGCGGTAAGTGAAACCGACGGCCTTCGCAAGCGCAGCGCTCGCTTCACCAGTGCCGGTTAAAAAGTGCCAACCGTCTGCACCTTCGGGCCGGCCATATTCCTTGATGTAACTTTCGCGTTTTGCCGCAGCAACGACTGGAGTTTCTTTGGGATCGAAACTTACGACGACCAAATTAAATTCGCTGCCGAGTGGCGCCTTCATTTTTTTGAAAGAATCGTTCAATCCATTTAAGTGGAAATTGCAGAGACTTGGACAAGAATAGTACGCGAGGCTCAAAAGCAGCGGCTTTCCGTCTTTCGTATACTCGCGAAGTGTGACTTCTCGGCCCGCGTGATCGACGAACTTCGCATCGAGATCGATTTTGTCACCAAGTTTTGGTGAGATCGTAACATCCGCAAGTTGATCGGGAACTTCGTTGGGGTGGCCTTCGCGCGGTTTTGCGAAATCCCTCGCTTGAGCGCTAGAGGCAATGGCGAACGTCATGACAAGCGTCGACGCAAAAAGCATAGCCTTCGCTACTGCATCCGCCGACCCCTGTCTCCGTTGCCCCGAACTTTTCATATCTTATTTCTGTCCTGGATCTTTCGCGGTCGCATCCGCAGCACCCGCCGGAGCTGCTTCACCTGCAGGGGCAGCAGCCGGAGCCGCGTCCGCAACTGGCGCAGTGACAGCCGCCGGAACACCTGCAGGTTTGATCTCTTTCAGATCGATTCCGCCGCTGAAAAAAGCGACGTAGATGAACATTGCAAATGTGACGACCATCGAAAGAATGAAGACAACCAGGCCTCCATCGTTGACGCCGCCGTAGCTCTCTTCGCGATGATTTGAGTCAGGCCGATGTTTTGAGTCCATTTTAATATCAGAAGTTGCCATCGATCCCTCGGTGAATGCGAAACGCCACTAGCCTAACTAGCTAACTGCGTGTCGACACGTGCGAATTTGTTGAACCGTTTAGTAATTCTCACTTCAACAGGTTGCAGGCAAGACTATTCAAACACCTTTCAAACGGTTCTTCGTATCGCTCATTAAATCTTGATCGAACGCCTGATCGGGAAATCGCCGGGCGCATGAGAACTGCCTCTTTGCTAATCTTCGTAAGACGGTTTCGACCCAAATTTTCCGATGAACGAAAAGCGAGCAACTGCCGACCTCAATTTACCGATTTAGAGCAAAAGCTCTATGTTCAAATCTACAATATGAGTGCTTTCATATACTTGATGCGTGCGGTCGTTTGACGCCGAGCATTTACTTCATACGAGCGAATGCTCTTCTCCATTGACGGAAGATTCGACAAACCAATAGACACCTCAACGGTGATGACACAATCCAATCTAAAATTTAATTTTGCTAACAAGAACGTGATCGTAACCGGCGGCGCTCGCGGCATCGGTTTTCAAATCACGCGACAGTTCCTCGAAGCCGGGGCAACGGTCGCGGTTTGGGAATTTTCTGCCGAGTCGATTGCGACTGCGAAGAGCGAACTTGCCACGTTCGGAGATCGCCTGAGTTTTCAGCAGGTCGACGTTTCAAAATTCGCTTCGGTTGAAGCTGCAGCGTTAGCCCTGCCTTTCGCCGTTGATATCTTGATCAACAACGCCGGTATTACACGCGACAAAAGCTTCGCCAAAATGTCGGTCGAGGATTTCGAAGCCGTGATCGATACAAATCTCGGCGGCGTCTTCAATTGTACGAAGGCGCTTCTGCCGAAATTCGCCGACTCACCTAATAAGAGAATTATCTCGATTTCGTCGGTCGTCGCTCTTTATGGGAACTTCGGCCAAACGAATTATGTTGCAGCAAAAGCAGGCGTGATCGGTATGACCAAAACGTGGTCTCGCGAACTCGCGCGCAAGGGTTTCACAGCAAACGCTGTGGCACCGGGGTTCACTATGACTCCGATGGTTGAAGCGATGCCGGCAGAGGCTCGAAAAGCCGTTGAAGACAAAGTTCCGGCAGGACGATTTGGCAAGCCAAGCGATATAGCGAACGCATGCATGTTCTTAGCTTCAGACGAAGCGTCTTATATTAGTGGCACAGTCATTTCGGTCGACGGCGGGCTTGTTGTTTGAGCTTTAGATCGAACACGAGTTCGCGATTGATTTAGGTTCAGTAGTTTCGAGGGGTTTTCATGGAGGGGGTCAGCATGATCAGCAAATTTATCGGCGCTTGGAGCGCCGTCATCGTGGTTTCAAGTTTGGTTTCATTTTCATCTTCGAATGCTGAGGCTCGCACCTGCGAACTGATGTTCGAAAGGAAACTGGAAAAGTCGCTCGAAGAGGCTGAAGCAAAAGAACGCGGTTTGAAAGTTACAATCGACAGGGAAACCAAACAAACGCGCGTTCAGGGCTTCGTCGAAATTTTCCCAGGTCGCGAACTCTTCGTCGACTACTTAAAACCCGAAGCAGGCAAACCTATCGTCGTTCTCTTGAACGGCCTCACATACCGAGTTGGTGTTTGGGACCGATTTGTTTCTGAGCTCAAGGGTGAGGGTCTTGGCATCTTCCGTTACGACCCGATCGGCATGGGCGAGACGATGAAGAAATATGGTCTTCCGCGCGAAACGATCCAGCTGGCTGATCAAGTGAAAGACCTCGTCGCGCTGCTCGACCGCATGGGCATCAAAGACCCCGTTCACATTGGGGGTCTCTCTTACGGCGGCGCTATGGGCATCATGTTCGGAGCGCTTCATCCAAAGCGAGTGAAGACTCTTATTCTTGGCGCGCCGTTCACCGGACCGCTTCCGGCCGTCGAAAAAGATATTCTTATGAAGATTCAGATGACTCGTATGATGTATCCATGGAACCCGGCGACGGACGCCCAGCTCTACAGCTTCTTCTTAAAACAAACCGTGTATGGCCAATATCCGCTGACCGAGCCAATCGTGCTTGAGCATCCTTTCAAACTGGAAAACGTATTCCGCATGACCGAAGGTACGAAAACATTCCGTGCTGGCGACTATGCGAGCCGTCTGCCAAAGGGCAAAGTCCACCTGATAGTAGCGGACAAAGACCAGTACATTCCGCCCGTGATCCTTGAGGAGTTCTGGAATTCTATTCCTGAAAAGTCGCGCGCGAGCCGACTCTTCCTTGAAAATTCTGAACACAAAATTCCCGAAGCGTTCCCGCGTTTCTCTTCT
>JAYSST010000401.1:0-3454 GCA_043720435.1 Bdellovibrionales bacterium | reverse complement strand
TGAGCATGGCGACGTCCGTTTTCTCAAGTCGATCAATCTTGTTCAACACAAGCCTGCTCGGAACATCTGCAGCCCCGACTTCAGCCAAAACCTTTTGTGTCACTTCAAGCTGCGAACGAAACGTAGGATCTGATGCATCTACAATGTAAAGTAAAAGCGAAGCGTTGAGCGCCTCGTCGAGCGTCGATTTAAAACTTTGAACGAGATCGTGCGGTAGTTTTTTAATAAAACCAACGGTGTCAGAGACTAAAATTCTTGGCCGAGACTCGGGATAGAGCAGGCGCACGGTCGTATCGAGTGTCGCAAATAACTTATCGGCTACCAAAACGTCGCTGCCAGTCAGTGCACGCATCAACGAGGATTTGCCAGCATTCGTGTAGCCAACAAGAGCGACCGTCAATTCCTGATCTCGGCGTGCGCGTCGCACATCGTGCTCTTGCGCAATCGAAACGAATTCATCTTTCAATTCTTTGATGCGATCCCGAATATTTCGTCGATCAAGCTCGAGACTTGTTTCGCCTGAACCTTTACCGCCGACGCCACCACCGCCGCGATCTTCACCGCCACCAGTTTCGCGAAGGCGTGGAGCCACGTAACTGAGGCGCGCAATTTCAACCTGAAGTCTCGCCGCACGAGTTTTCGCGTGCCGACTGAAAATCTCAATAATGACGCCCGTTCGATCCAGCGTCGTAGCGCCCGTCGCCGATTCGATATTCCGCAATTGCGAAGGAGACAGATCGCAGTCGAAAATAACAAAAGCGGCTTTCTCTTTAGGAATCTGCGAAGATTCGTCGCCGTCCGAAGCCGCGTCGGCTGGTGAATCGTGGTCGTCATCAGGATTGTTTTCGTCGTCGCTGTCGGCGTCGCCGAACTTCAAAGCGGCCTTGTGTTTTTTCTTAACGACGCCACCGGCAACGACGCCGCTACCGCCAGTCCACTTTGCGAGCTCTTGAAGTTTGCCGTCACCTAAAACAGTGAACAATCGTTCTGACTTTCGTTTTTGCGAAAGACGACCGCAGACATTGTAACCGAGAGTTGAAACAAGTCGTGCAAGTTCGTCGAGCGAGCCGCGAAGTTCGTCGTCCGTCATTCCAGGCGTCTGGATTCCGACGAGAACGGCATTTAGATTGATACTTTCGTTGGTTGAATGCATGACCGAGAAAGTTAGCACGATTTAGAAGCTAGCTGAAAGATCCAAATGCGTTCGCAGGTATTGAAGATTGCGCGATGAACGTTCTATTCGATTATAGAACTGGCTAAGGCGAAGCTGTAGTCGATTTCCCAGAAACCACCGGCTCGACAGCAGGAATCCGTCAGAATCCGTTGATCCATTGGCAAAGTCGCTGTCGGTGAAAACTCCCGGTACAGCGTCACTTTCAATCAACCCATACCCGAGTTGCATATCCCAAACGGTAGGTTCCACGACACTCCATGCGACCCACCACGCTTGATTCAGATCACGGGTCGACGTATTGACGACGTGTTGTATAGCAACGAGTGACGCCATCGAACCGAGAGGAGCTGTCCACTCGGCGAAGTATTCACGCGCAAGATATTGATTTTTCACAACGCCCACGGTTCGTTCGGTGTTTCCGAATCGTGAGCCACCGACCGAAAGATCGCTGAAAAGCATCCCTTCGAGAGAAGTAAAATTGTGAAAGCCTAAGCCTGCGCGAACTTTATAACCTTCATCGATCTTCCATTGTCCCGCGACTTGCGCCCAATTGATCATGTTCTCGGCGTTGCGTACCGAATAAAGCGTATCATAATTCTCTCGGATCCAATCCGAGCCAGTCAGAAAAGAAACCGAAAGTGATTCCGTCATCGGAGCCGTCACGGACAGTGCAAGGCCTTCGAGTGCGATATCGTCATCGAGAATAATCTGACTTCCGCCGACCTTAATTTGCGTTTGCGGAATGCGTCCAGCGTGAAGCTTCACTCCGCTAATTATCGTCCACTCACCATAGGCGAGATCGAGCCCAAAAAATCTGCGCGCAGAGCCGGGATCGGAAGACTCTCCTAACACTTGATTTGGAGCTCGATTGGTTCTGGTTGTGGCCAACCGAAACACGCCTTTGACTTCGGGATCGACCACGATCTCTGCTCCAACTCGTGCCCGAATTCTTCCGCTGAGGCGATCCTGGATCAAGTCTGTACTTTCTAGTTGTGCGCGAACGCGAAGGTCTCCCGACCACGAGAATTTCGACGCGCCATGGGCCACGCCACTTTGCGCGAAAACAGAAAGAATTATAAGGAGTGCCCAGCCTGCTTTAGAAATAAAAGTGCCCGATCAGCCAGAGAACATTATCGAATTCGTCGCGAACAGCGGTATTTCTTTCGCGTCGTAAAATTCCGAGAAAATCCCAGTGCGTCCTCGGATACCACTCAGCACCAATACCGTAAGACTCGAACCGCGGATTGGCCTTATCCATGTCGATATTGGCGTACTCTTGTATTCCCACAATATGCAGTCCGCGATAAAATTCGTGTCCGACTTTCAGAACTTCGATCAAGCCCCATTTCTGAGTCACGTCTTGCACTCGATCGAGTTCAAGCATCATGTACCAGTTTTTCGGAAGCTCGGTAATAACCGATGCGCCATACACGCGCCTCGTATACTCGTTCCGTAAAGCCGTCGCTGCCTGCCGAACGCTTTCGTAATAACTCAAGTTTACTTTCGCATTTTCACCAAGAGCGCGCGACACTTGAAGTATGCCGCCGCGTTCAAATCGGTTTTGATTACCTTGTGCTTGAAGCGCGATGACGGTGCCAATCACCGAATATTTTTCGTTGAGCCAGCTGACTTCAGCGCCATATCTTTCTTGTCCCGGACCAAAATCAAGCAACCGTCGGCTAGCGAGCGTGTGTTCTGCAAATCCAATTCCGAACGCGGGCATGAAACGGCCGACACGAGCGTTGATGCGCTCTTCTGAATCTTCTGGCGAGAGTCGAAAATCGAAACCAATACGCGGGATCGAAATAAAGTCTGTTGCTTGCGGCTGGTCAACACGAGGTTCGATCCGGCCAATTGATAAAAAACTTTGTAACCAGGGGGCTAGTTTCAGCTCGGCATCAACATCGACTTGCATGATCATGAACCGTGCACGCGAGGCGGCCTGAGATTCAGACATCATCTGCATTGTGCGGATGTCACCTGAAAGCTGTAACCACTGAGGGAGTTCAACCGAACCCCAAAGAAATTTCCCGTCGCCTTCAACAGAAGCTTTTCCACCTAGAGTTTTCTGCGACAGCAGTTCAATCGAAAGGCTGCGCCCGTATTCATTCAGGGTTCCACCACCAGCGAGGTTTGTGTGGCAAGCCACGCAATGCGTGTAACCATGGCGAACCATTTGCGGAAAAGCGTTGGCGAAAGCAGAACTAAGAACCACCGCGATCGGCACTAAAAAAATCGCAGCATGTTTTCGAATCATTCTGGCATTCCTAAATCAAACCA
>JAYSST010000400.1:0-1435 GCA_043720435.1 Bdellovibrionales bacterium | reverse complement strand
ACGCGTCCGGCACAATCACTCGCTCGACCGACGAATGACTGATGTCTCGTTCATGCCAAAGCGCCATGTTTTCGAACGAAGCCGAAGCGTACGAACGGAGTAACCGCGCAACTCCAGTCAAATTCTCGGCAGCAATCGGGTTCTTTTTGTGCGGCATCGCACTCGAACCTTTTTGTCCTTTGCCGAACGACTCGACCGCTTCTGATAATTCAGTTCGCTGTAGATGGCGAAGCTCAACCGACAAGCGCTCGATGCCGCCGCCGAACAGTGCTAACGCGCTAAAAACTTCGGCCGCTCGGTCACGCGGTATCACTTGGGTCGCAATTGTTTCTGCCGTTAAACCGAGTTTTAAAGAAACGCCCGCTTCAATATCAGGACCTAAGGTAGAATATGTGCCGACCGCACCCGACAGCTTACAAATCGCAATTCGTTTCTGGGCTAGCGCCAACCGCTCGTCGTGACGCTTGAACTCGGCCCAGAAACCCGCGAGCTTCATCCCTAAAGTTGTCGGCTCGGCGTGCATCCCGTGAGTGCGCCCCGCACACATGGCGTCAGCTTCCGTGCGCGCTTTGTCACGAACAGCTGCGATCAGTTTTCCAAGCGAGCCGCGCAAAACTTCGACAGCTTCCATCATCTGGAGGCTCAGCGCAGTATCCAGCACGTCGCTCGACGTTAGTCCGAAATGGATCCATCGGCCTTCGGGTCCGACGTTCTCAGCCACGTTGGAAACAAACGCGATAACGTCGTGTCTGGTTGTCTTTTCGATTTCTTCAATTCGTGCGACGCTAAAACGTCCCTTCTCTCGAATTGCCTTAGCTGCTTCCTTCGGTATCAATCCCGCCTCGGCCTGAACTTCGGCGACTGCGGTTTCAACCTTCAACATCCAATCGAATCGACGCTCGGGAAGAAAAACGGCTTCCATTTCTGGACGTGTGTATCTCGCAATCATGGTGACGTCTCTTTCGATGAAGCGCTCTCAAGAGAAGAATCTCTGCTTCGAACGAGGTTCTTAAACACATATTTCATTTTTTGAACGCGACTCGCCTGCATCCGCGCGACTGGATCCCATTGGATTCGCATGTTCTCAAGAGTTTGCATCCACATGTCCTCGATAGGTCGCAAACCTCGAAGTCCGATCGCGGGCCACGTTTCTGGACCTGCGAAACAGATATTCTCGAGGCGACCGCGCGCAGGGATCGAATCTTCCGAATAAATTATGTGTGGCAGCCGTACGGCCGGATCAGTCAATGCAAGCGGTGACGGAGTCACCCAAATCAATTCACACCCAACGAAACGGTCAGTCAGCAAATGCTGCGCGAGCAAACGCTGCTCGTCGCGATAAACGTGATCCGCACGTGCCCAGTATGGAATTCTCGTCCAAACATCGAAGACTCTCATGTCGGTCGTTTCTTCAACGACATCCAAGAGCAGCAAA
>JAYSST010000399.1:0-1436 GCA_043720435.1 Bdellovibrionales bacterium | reverse complement strand
TCTTAACTGAGACACTGAAGAACACTTCTTGAATAATAACGAGAGTAGGTAGGTGGGGCATGCTTCTAGGATCTCGGAGCTTTTTTAAAAACATGATGATGACCGTGGCTTTTGCAGCCGCTGTCTCGACATGTTTTTTAGCTCGCGAAGCTTCCGCAGCAGCGGCGAAATCGACGCTCGCTTCTTTGTCTCCATCGACGTCGACCACCGCAAGTTCAAATACAACTCCGTTCGACGAGAATTTTTCCGAACAAGAGACACCGACTCCGGTATTTACAAATCCATTCTCGACTCAAGACGACTCGAAAATCGGTTATGCTCGTGGAGAATCCACAGCTTCTGTTGGAGACAAGAGCAATTGGCGTCTGAAAAAAGGAACCAAATTCACATACAAGTTTGGATCTTCGTTCGAGTCGTTCGCGAACGAGCGTGAACAAGCCCAATTTTTCGGTTTCCGAATTGGTACAGACAGCACAACTCAGTTCTTGAACAATTTAAAGTTCAGACTTCGAGCAAACGCCGACCTTTCAAGTGGCTATGCTCAGTCTCGTTTCGGCGATATGGTCGGCCGCAGCGGTTTTTACCTCAGCGATGCGGTACTCACGCTCCGTTTGATCGACAGTCAGCCAGCTCGAGTTTTACTTGGTGTCGGTGCGCTCGATCAGGGAGCACTTGATGCCCCGCTGTTTGTTGATAAACAGGCTTTTCCCGGAGCAAAAGAAACGATCATTCTGGGAAACTCGAAGCTGTACCAATTTAAGCTTTGGGCTTCGCAAACGATTCCAACATCGAAGACACTGTCGACCAAAACGGTCGACGCTGAAGTAACACCTTCGCTGTTTACCGAAACCTTTGAAATGAATTTACATCCAGTGGAAGAGTTGCGGGTGACTGCGGCGATTACGCATTTTGCGTTCAACAACCTGCCGTCTGCGGTTGCGCAAGAAAGCATCATCTACGGCAACACCGTCGAAGAAGTCGGGCCGAATACCTCAAGATACAAATATCGTTTTGAAGGACTCCTCGCTCGAGGAGAATTTCAGTATAATTTTACGGAACGTCTTGCTGTGAATATTGAAGGCTACGCTTCTCAGAACGCAGCCGCTCCCGAAGGTTATCGTAACGCTCAATACCTGCGCGGTGGCTTTGAAATTTGCCTTCCAGGTGATATTGATCTGCACGGAAATCTTATCAGCTTCTTTGCTGAAGATGACGCTTCTCCTGCGTTTTACAACAGCTCGGTTTTTGGCCACAATAACCGCAAGGGAATGGGGGCATCAATGACGGCCTATTTCCAGCGTCAACGTTTCAAGCTCCGAGCACTCTACATCGACGCAGAAACGATCAACTTCAATATTAATCAGAGCCGACAGCAGACCCTTACGATTGGTTTCGAGACATTCTATGAAATGCTATAAAATGCTTTCTCAGATTAG
>JAYSST010000398.1:0-1438 GCA_043720435.1 Bdellovibrionales bacterium | reverse complement strand
TCGTACCACCGCGTAAGTGGAAAGTACATATTCCTTACTTCTTTACGTTAAAGAATGATGCGTTTTACATTGCCTCTGAACAAAAAAACATAAAGATTACAGCTAGTTGGCCGCCGATGGCGGAGCCGTTACTTTTACGATTTCCGCATACAATGGCCAGTGGTCGCTCACGCCGTAGGGGGAATCTTTGTCGAAGCGTGCGGGACTTCCGTATTTGCTGATTTGATAATTGGTGTCGTTCGGGATGCGAACTGATTCGGGATCTAGTCTCCAGCCGGTTGTGGCTACGCTCGCCTGTCGTATGAGGATTGTATCGAGAAACGACCAATCGGTTTTCGGATGGTAGTAATAGGTACCATCGCAAGACTTGCATCCTTCGAGGTGGGCGACACTCCACGAGCCAGCTAGAATGGTTTTGTAGTAGCCCGTTGTTTCGTTCTCATCTTTTGTGATGTTGAAGTCTCCGCCTGCGATTGCGAGGACGTCCGGCGGAAGCGCGTTGACGAGCGTGTTCAAAAATTCAACCGACTGCTTTCGCAAGTACGAAGGATTGTGCTGCGATGGAAAGTGCACCGCGAAAACAACCGCTTTCGTTCCATCTGGAAGCGTAATCGGCACTTCAAGAATTCCGCGAGTTTTTGATACGGACCACTCGCCTTCCTTGTCTAAAGCTTTTAGCGGGATGCGATGAATCTTCGCCTCGCCTCGCAAAGGGAAACGCGAAAGAATCCCTGGGTCGATCCCACGGGGATCAAAGCTGTCGATCACCTTCGCAGTAACGTAGCCCGAGTCCTTCAGTTCTAAATCTCGAAGCATATCCATTACTTTTTGATTCTCAACTTCGATCAAGGTCACTATGTCAGGACCTTTGCCGTCGTTGATTTGCCGAATAACGCCGCCAACTCGTCCGAGTTTTTTCTTAAGAATTTCGGTGCTCCAGTCGGTCTCGAGGCATTCTTTTTTTCGATAGTCGCTGGTAATTGCGTCGCAGCCTTTTTTGATCTCCGGAGTCGCCTTCATCGCGAGCGGCAAAAACGTGAAATCGTCCGTTCCTGCGTCGTGCTCGGTATCAAACAAGTTTTCAGCGTTGAAGGTCATGATCGAAATTCGCGGTCCGCTCAATTCCGCAGTCTTTTTTGAACTGGAGGTGCAACTGGTGAGGCTCGTTATTCCAATTGTCAGCGTTGCGACAGTGGAAATGGCAAAAAGGCAGATGTTTATCTTCAGTTTCATGGTTTCTCTCCAGCTGGCAGGTTCCGGCACACTCTCTCTGACAGTTTTCCGGCCCAGATTCCAGCCTTAACGCAGGGGCGAGTCTCGATCTTTCAGCGGGCTCCGCCCGGCGGATGCGATCGGTGTTCGGAGTGAGTCTTTAGCGCCCGGACTGATATAGAAGTCCCCACACTGAGTTACTGCGTCAGATTTCCAATCAAGTAGG
>JAYSST010000397.1:0-1439 GCA_043720435.1 Bdellovibrionales bacterium | reverse complement strand
TCGAGCCGTACTTAGCGAAAGATCCGGGAAATAAGAAGGGTCTGTTTTACCTCACGGTGAAATCGAAACAGGGCGGGAGTGATCAGCGCCTGATTTTGCTGACCGATCTTGGAGTCATCGTAAAAGAAATGAACGATCGCAATCACACGGTTTTTGTTCAAAACCTGCGAACCGGCGCACCGGTGGCGGGTGCTGAAGTCGATGTGATGGGAACGAACGGTATCTCGATCGTGTCGCAAAGAACGGACGCTGAGGGTCGCGCGTCGTTTCCGGACCTGACCGAGTTTAAGAACGAAAAGAAGCCGATTGCGTTCGTCGTGAAAAAAGACGGCGATCTTTCTTTTCTCCCGTACCAGATGTCGGGGCGGAATCTGGGGTATTCGAAATTTGACGTTGGCGGTATTCACGAGAACGTCGATAGCGATCAGTTGACGGCGTTCTTGTTTTCGGACCGTGGGATCTACCGACCCGGAGATTCGGTTAACATCGGTTTGATGGTGCGGGCTCGAAACTGGAAAAAGAATTTCACGAAGCTTCCCATTTCTTGGTCGGTGACCGATGCCCGCGGAGCCGAAGTACATAGAGAAAAACTTGAAGTCGGTTCGAACGACCTTTCGTCGCTCGCATTTTCAACAGATGAAGCGTGGCCGACCGGCGTTTACAACATTCAAGTTTTCATCGTGAATAAGAATAAAGGTGACGAGCAAATCGGAGCACTTACAGTTCGCGTTGAGGAGTTTTTGCCGGACCGAATGAAAATTTCGGTGTCGCTGGCAGGGGCAAAGCTACAAGGTTGGACCGCACCGGCTGGAATCAAGGGCCTCATTTCTCTTAAAAACCTCTTTGGAACACCGGCGGAAAATCGGAGGATTGCAGCCGAGATGACGCTGGTGCCAACACGTCCATATTTCAAAGCCTTTAAGGATTATCAATTCTCGGTTTTGAAAGGCGACGAGAAGTCATATACCGAACAAATGCCGTCGCAGACGTCCAACGAAGCGGGCGAGTCCGAGTACGAGCTTGATCTTTCGCGCTTTACGACGGGCATGTATAGCTTACGTTTCGATGCCGAGGGATTTGAGGCCGAAGGTGGGCGCGGAGTCGCTGCGAGTGCGACAATGTTGGTTTCGTCTAGAACGTTCCTTGTCGGCGTGAAGGCTGACGGAATGTTGTCGTACGTACCAAAGAACAGTGCGCATCAGGTTCGGGTCATCGCCATTGACCAAAATTTGAAGCAGGTGAGTCCTGCTGATTTACAATTGGTGTTGGTCGAGCGCCGCTATGTCTCGGCATTAATGCAACAGCCGGACGGCACGTACAAATATCATTCGGTGCTTAAGGAAATTTCTGGCGAGCCCCAACCATTTAAAATTTTGGAAAAGGGCTCGGACGTTAAGTTACCGACCCAGGCGCCGGGAACTTTTGTCTTTGTCATCAAA
>JAYSST010000396.1:0-1440 GCA_043720435.1 Bdellovibrionales bacterium | reverse complement strand
AGGGCGTGGAATTACTCCGACACCTTCAACTGGAATTGTAGGGCTTCGTCCGTCGGTCGATAATTTGGCGAACGGTCACTTTACTCGCGAAGGAGACGGCGTTTATCTTTTGCGACTTCCGCAGCTGACACAAAACGGTGCGCTGGCTGAGATTTTAAAAAATGATCCGCGAGCGATTGGGACTTTGAATGGAGATGCCATTGCCGGATTTGCATCGTCACTTCGTTTTCTGACCGACGGCGCCGATGGTTCAAAGGATTCTGTTTCTGCCTCGAGAATGGTTGGGAAGTTTGGACTTGCATATACACTCGCACGAATGGTTATGCCGAAAGGGCTTGGAGTTAAAGTCGATGAAGCCGGGCTCAAGCAGGCACGGCCCGAACTCGCAAGTCTGACGACTGCGTCCTCGCTCTTTACGGAAGTTTGTTACGAAGTCATTATTGTGAGCCGCGAAAGTGAAACCGCGATTCGCGAGCGCTGGACGAAACACGGCGGCGCTACCTCAGCGCTTAATCGCCTAGGGACGGTAGGCGGGTCGAGTCTGGTGTTAGGTGACGCTTTGGATATCAGTGCAGTAACATTGAAAGAAAAGTACGAAGGCGGCTGGACAGGGGCTTTCGAGCACTTGCCGGCGCGTGGGTAAAGACTGAGGTTGGATCGATGATAGAGAAGTCGTTTAAAGATGAGTGCGGTGTCGTCGGCATATGGAATCATATGCACGCGAGCCGTCTTGCATATTTATCGCTCTTCGCAATTCAACATCGTGGGCAAGAATCCGCTGGAATCGTGACGCTCGAGAATGGTGGACAAAATGTTCACAAGGGTCCCGGACTTGTCTCGGAAGTTTTTAATGACGAGATTCTCGACGGCCTCACGGGGCGCGCCGCCATCGGCCATGTTCGGTATGCCACCACCGGCATCAATCAAATGGCAAACTTCCAGCCACTTCAAGCCAACTTGTCGAATGGTCCGATAGCGCTCGCTCATAACGGAAATATTGTTAACGCCGGTCCGCTTCGCGATCGATTGAAGGCGGAAGGTTCGATTTTTCAAGGAACCAACGATACTGAAGTCATCTTGCATTTAATTGCGAGAAATCCTTCCGCAAATCTGATCGAATGTTTGAAGTCGAGCCTCTCGGAACTCGAAGGAGCCTTCAGCCTGACTGTGATGTCACACAAAGCGATGATAGCGGCTCGTGATCCACACGGCTTCAGACCGCTGGTGTTGGGGCGTTTGACTGATCCCGAGGGCAAAGAATCTTTTTGTGTTGCGAGTGAAACCTGCGCCTTTGATTTGATCGGGGCAAAGTACGTTCGCGAAATCGAGCCCGGCGAAATCTGGTGGGTTGATGAAACCGGAGAACACTCGATTACGTTCGGTCCGAAAAAAAGTCGTACGGCCTGCGTTTTTGAACATGTCTATTTCGCGCGACCGGAT
>JAYSST010000395.1:0-3476 GCA_043720435.1 Bdellovibrionales bacterium | reverse complement strand
AATAGTCGGAATAGTCGATCGAATTTGAGTATCGCGAACCGACGTGTGCCCACCAAGATTTTGGGCTGATGCTTATTGCGCCGTTCTCAAAATCGAAGATGATCGACGCCAGGTATTCCGAAGAATCGCAAACCTTCCAAGCCGTAACTCCCGTGACTCGAACTTTAGCCGACGAAGACGAAATTTTGCGTACGGGTTCGTCCGAAACCATTGTTTTCGGAGTATCAAGGCTGCTCACGGGAAACATACGTACCAGTTCATCAAGCTGACGATCCAGAGCTGCATATTCAGACATCTCGGGCCGAGTACCTAATCGCTCGGTCTTCGAAGCCGAACTTGTAAACGCAGCTTTGGCGAGATCCACCTTTCCAGAAAAGTCCCCGCGAAACGAACTCGGTTGCCAAGGAGTCGGCTCGGCGACAAGGACGCAACCGACCGAGAGAAAAAGAGACGGAAGAAGCAAAATTAAACCAAAAGCTTTCGTCATGAGACAACTCCTATGACTCGTGCGAGTCGTGAATTAGATGCCTCATCCGAATATCAGCCTAGCGCGAC
Organism: Bdellovibrionales bacterium; assembly: GCA_043720435.1. Taxonomy (GTDB): domain Bacteria; phylum Bdellovibrionota; class Bdellovibrionia; order Bdellovibrionales; family JAMPXM01. The sequence goes on along the minus strand of JAYSST010000395.1, from coordinate 2,921 downwards.
ACGAGTCCATTCGTTCTGGAACAAGGTGTTCCAGAACTGGAAAGTGGTGATGCAGGACCGCTAGAAATGTCTTCCGCTGCGGGACACGTCGCGGATGACGCGAGAGGCGGTGACCCGCGCGGTGCGGAAGTCATCCGAAACAGATCGCACCAGCTCCAAAAAAAACAGGAACCTTTCGGCTCCTGTTTTCCGCTCCCGTTAAAGGAGTTTGATATTAAACCCTGTCGCAAGATTTCGCCGAAGCGAACGAACCTTACAGCGCGGTCGTGATGAAATTGACGATCTCTTCTTTCGAACGATTGCCGACCATGTGATTCACTTGCTGGCCGCCCTTGAAAAGAATCATCGTCGGAATTCCGCGCACGCCGAATTTTTCGGTGATTTCACGATTCGAGTCGATGTCGAGTTTCACGATCTTCACTTTGCTCCCCATTTCACCCGCGATTTCTTCGAGCTTCGGAGCTAACGATTTACAAGGACCGCACCACTCCGCCCAAAAATCGACAAGAACTGGAACATCGCATTTCAGAACATCTGCTTCGAAACCACTGTCTGAAGTCGCGGAAGTGTTGGCACCCATGAAAGATCTCCTTAATACGAATGGCGAATGAAACGACCTCTTCTTTATAGCTAAATCCCGGACTTCCTTCAAATGACGTGTCCCATTGTGAGACGTTTGCCGCAAGGCGTTCAACCAAGCCTAAACAGAGGCTCATAAACACGAGGGCGCGCAGACGAAACAGGACCAAAGAATAAGCGAGCAAGCCTGCGAGCGCCGCGCAGGCGGAGCCGGAGCAATTAGGCGATAAGCGAGCAAGCCTGCGAGCGCCGCGCAGGCGGAGCCGGAGCAATTAGGCAGACGTGTGTCGAGTTTACCCGAAACGAGGTCCTGCTCTAGGCTGATTTGGCCGATAATAAGAGCATGCTAAAGAACGAGATTCGCATCCTTGTCGTCGATGACGACGCCGTGTTCGGAGCGACCATCAAAGAGGCGCTGACACGCGAAGGGTACACCGCGATCCACGTCCTAAAACCTGAAGATGCGATGTCTCAGCTCAAAGTTCACGCCGTGACCTTGGCGATCATCGACTGCATGCTGCCGCGAATGAACGGCCGCGATCTCGCGGTAAAAATGGAAGAAGAAAGCGCTGGGATGCAGCGAATTCTGATGTCGGGAATTTTCCGCGACAAAAACTTCGTACGCGAATCTCTAGCAAAAACCGGCGCTAAAAGTTTTTTAACTAAGCCGTTTGATCTTGCTGAATTGATCCGTCAGGTCAACGAAGCCGTTGGCCACCTCGTCGACATTCCGGTTTCTCCTGTCGTCCAGCTGATGACGATGAGTGTGTCGACTCCTCTCGAAAGAATTCAAGCAATCAACAGCAGCGAAACGATCCACGGCTATGAACTGCCATGGGTATTCGCTATGCTCATGCACAAAAACATTTCGGGCCTCTTGGTGATCAACGCCGATGGCGAACCGTCGTCCGTTGGTTTCAAGCACGGGGAAATTATTCAGGTTACGAACCGAGATCAGAAGTCATACTTCGGCGTACTGTTGGTGGAACACGGATTTATCGAGCAAGAAGAACTCGACGCGGCGATGGAGCTGACCTCGAGCGCAAAGAAGCTCGGTGAAAGACTTGTCGATGCTAACTTGCTTTCTCCCCACGCGATCTCAATCGTCATGGCCGAGCAGCAAGGTATTCGCCTCGGCCGCATCGTCGGCAACAACAGTGTGAAAATATCTTTCATGGAGAGCGATGATCTTCGTGAAGAGGCGTCGATCGATGTTCAAATGCTGAACGACATTTTCAACGATTGGGTAACCTCAAAATTTCCGGCGAACTGGCTGAAGACGTTTTACATGCCGTGGGTTCGGAACAAAGTTACGACCGGACCAGACTATAGCGAGATGAATCGCACCATGTCGGGACCGTCTGTGCTTCGAGCTTCGCGTATGATCAAAGAGATCTCCAAAAATCCGACGCTTGAACAGCTTCAGGTAGAATCGGGATTGGGAGACGACGAATTCTTCCCAGCTTTCCACAACCTGGTGCTCGGCGGATGCATTCGATTCGGTGAGGAATTAAAAACGACCGACGTGCAAGTTCAGCGGAAGCGTCTGAAAAAACTCGAAGTCGATCTCGAGCGACAGAATTTTTTTGAACGTATGGGTGTTTCTCCGCGCGCGAAAGAAGTCGAAATCAAGCGTGCTTACCATGAATTGGCAAAGACGATTCACCCCGATCGTCTCGCTAAAGATGCTCCAATGGACATTCGAGATCTAGCGCGAAAATGTTTTAACATGATTCAAGAGGCGCACGAAGTACTGTCAAACCAAGCGTCGCGTGACAACTATGTACTCGAGCTCGAACAGGGCCGCGCCGAAAAAATCATCGAGTCTGAACAGATGATGGAGCAAGCTCGAAGCTGCCTCACAAAAGGCGACATCAGACGCGCAAAAGAGATGCTCGAAGATGCTGTCACTCGCGTACCAATGACGACCGATCTTCGGTTGTTATTGATGTGGGCGCAGATCAAAACCATTGGTGCCGACAAAGACGTCGACCTGGTCGCAAAACTAAAAGATCAGCTCTCGGCCGTTCCACCGGAAGATCGTCACAACGCGGTTTATTTCTTCGTTAAAGGATTGGTTCAGAAAGCATCGGCCGACTTCGACGGAGCTCGCCGGTCGCTTGAACAGGCTGTTGGAATTGAGTCTAATTTCGTCGATGCGAAGCGCGAATTGAACGTTTTAAGTCTGCAGGCTGGACGCGCCGACAAGCCAGTCGATTTGCTCAAGGGCGATCTTAAAGACGTCTTAGGCGCACTTCTCGGCGGAAAAAAGCGTAGGTAACAGTTCCCTTTTTGCAGGGCACTGCGGCGCCAGTGCGCCGCTATGCCCTGCAAAAAGGGAA
>JAYSST010000394.1:0-3476 GCA_043720435.1 Bdellovibrionales bacterium | reverse complement strand
AACGCGAACTCGGCAACGTCACGTGGATTGTCGATTACAATCGGCAGTCACTTGATGGCCATCGCATCACGAACAAAGAAATCATGAACGGTACCGACGACAAACGTATCGAGCGGACGCTGCTCGCAAACGGCTGGGACGTCTTACAAATTCAACACGGTCATAAACGCACGGAGCTCTTCAAACGCACGGGCGGCGAAGTGTTCAAAAAGTTCCTTGAAGAAGAACTGCAGGACTACGAACTGCAGTCCCTTTTGCTTGTCCAAGACATGGCTTCGCTTCGCCAGGGACTGATGAAATCACACACCCAGCTGAAGACGTTCCTCAGCGGCATCACTGACCAAGAACTTTTCTTGGCACTTCGCGATCTCGGCGGCCACGACATCCTCATGATGGCGAACGCGATGATTCAATCGAAAGTAAATCCTCGCAAACCGACGATGATCATTGCGCACACACTGAAAGGCTGGGGCCTCGAGAGTGCCGCGGCGTCAGGCAACCACTCTTCCCTGCCAGATCAAGACGAAGTTGATGCTTTGAGAAAAGCGCAGAACTTGAGTTTCGATAAGGGCGGAACTTTGGCGGCCGGCCGTTACTTCGAAGGATTTGACGAGAAGACAGCAGAAGGAAAATACCTCGCGACTCGCGGTGAAGAGCTTTATTCACAGATCAAAACGCAGTTCAAAATGCGAGATCGAAACTGGGCAAGCTTCCAGGAACGCATGAAAAAGAATGGCGAAATTCCAGTTGCGATGGGCATCTCGCTGAAAATGGCGCAGTACCCACACACTCAGTGGATGCTCGGTCAGCTGACTGCGAAGCTCACGCGAATCGCGAACGCTCCGCTCGACGAAGCTGCCGCTAGTTCAAAATCTAGCGATGCAAAATCGGCGGACAAGAGCGGGAAAGCAGCGGCTGCGGCGAAACCGCTTCCACCCGAAGAATTACCGTGGCGTGTCCCGGCAGAACTTTTGGTCACGATGGCTCCTGATGTCGGAACTTCGACAAATTTAAATCCAGCGATGGATGGAAAAATCTTTGGCGCTGCGGTCACGACCGACATCGAAGCAGAGCTCGGCGTGAAGGATCGTAAACTTCCCGACCTTGTCCCGGGCGAGGAAAATTCGGATCGATTCATTCGATTCGAAATTGCCGAGAGCAACGTCATGTCTTGCGTTGGTAGCTATGGAAAAATGCGCGAATTCTTGGGAATTCCAATTCTTCCGATGATGACCGTTTACGACTTCTTCATTAAACGCGCTCACGATCAGTTTTTCTATAATCTGTATTGGAAATCGAGCTTCATCTGCGTTGGAACTCCCGCCGGTGTCACACTTTCGCCTGAAGGTGCACAACACGGTTGGAAATCTGATTTCCAGATTCCAAACCAGATCACCTGGGAACCATTCTTCTGCCAAGAACTCGACTGGATCATGTCCGAGTCGATTCATCGACACATGACCGGAGATAATGCGGGTCGCACCGGCGTCGTCATTCGCGGTGTCACACGCGGTATCGAGCAAAAAATGTTTAATCAACATCTGAAACGCCAACTGCGATTCAAACAAGATCGTTCACGCTTGCTCCACGCAACGGGATTTGAAATGCCGGGCGCTGTCGATGAATCGCAGATCGAGAATATTTCTGAAGACGACATGTTGGAAGCCGTTCGCCTCGACGTTCTCGCGGGCGCGTATTACCTCGTCGATTATCGCGGTTACGCTGGGTACGAGCCGGGCGATAACGTCGTTAACATTTTCTCTCTCGGATCACTTACGACCGAAGCTTTAAAAGCGAGCGACGCGCTCTTGCGTCGTGGAATTTTTGCGAACGTGATCGTCGTGACCTGCACAGACCTCCTTCTCGGAGTTCAGGCGCACAAAGACGGCTACATTGTTTTGAAAGAGCGTTTGGGCCTCAACGCGAATCTGCACCTCGTGCCGACGGCGTACACGAACGGTCAAGGCAATGGTCAAGGGGCGACGGAACTAGCACTCATCGCCGGTCGGCGCGTTCCGAGCGTATCGGTTCACGATGGCGAACCGGGACTTCTCGACAACATTGGTTCGGTGATCGGTGTTCGACAAGAAGCGCTCGCTGTTCGCAAACATTCGAAATCGGGGCGCCCGAACGAGATCTATGCGTATCATCATCTTGATAGCGAAGCCGTGATCGAAGCTTGCGGAAAAGTGTTGTCTGAAACCGCACTCGAGCAGGTGGAAATTGCGCCACATGTTCTTCAAGCGCTCAGCCAGAGCACCGAAAGCCCAGCCAAAACAGATTGGCGCGATCTCTGGCCAGAACGTCCCACAGACACTCATTAATATGTAATAACGACGTCGCGATACTTGCCTTTCTCGTCGGCGACATTTGAGGTGCCGCGGTAGGCGAGAAGCTTTTTTGTTTTCGGGTCGATGTCGAACTCAAGGGTCGAGGCGAAAAGATTGAAGAACCAATTGTCGATCTTGATTTTGATCGTCACTTTCGCGTCTTCTGATTTTACGAGTTGTGCGACGAACGGATATTCGCCGAGCAGCGCGGGCACTACGAATTTTATATAGACTTTTTCTTTTCGAAGAATCGCATCGAGATTTGCGATGGCCCAAAAATAGACGCCCTGACCAGTTGCCATTACGTCATCAAGTTTAATCTCGCCCGTTTTTTCTTTTCCTTCGGCTTTGCGATACAGTTGAATTTTGCGGTTCTCACCGTCAACTGTCAGTCGATGCTCGACCTTGTTTCTGAAATCTTCGTAACTGTAATTAGGCAAAAAGCCCGGTCTTAGAAAATCGTGCTTCAATTTGGCGATCACCGGTTTTTCCGGGGCTGGGCCTTGATACTCTGTTTCGAGAGTTGCGACCCGACCATCGCGTGCGGTGAGCGTGTGAGTTTCGCTGTAGGCAAACGAGCCGTCTTCGAAGCGGGCCTCGCCTTTAAAACTTTCCGACGTGCCTTTCATCGGAATAAAATTCTCGTCGGCTGCAGCAGCGATTACGCCAGAACCAACGACGATCAGCGCATTCGCGATCAAAACCAGCATCCCAAGTTTTTTCATCTTTCGAGCTTGCCGCCGAGATGAGAAATCGGCAAGACACCTGAATGCCAGAATTAAATTTAGCTGAACTAATCATCTTTGATCTCGATGGAACGCTGATCGATTCGGCACCCGACATCGTTGTAACGACAAACCAACTGATGCAACGGCGGGGCCGTCAGCCACTTGAGACTTCGGCTGTCGTCAGCGCAATCGGCGAAGGTCTAATGCAGCTCGTTTACGATTGCTTTCCCGAAGCGCGCGGCGATCAAAGGCAGCTGGATCTCATCGCACTCGAGTTTGCCGAAGTTTATGAACTGAATCTTTTGAAGCTAACGAAAACTTTCGACGGGGTTGTGAAGTTCCTCGAAGAAATCGAAAGCGCCGACTCCAGCAAAATTGCGATCGTTACCAACAAGCGAATCAAATGGACGGAAGTAAC
>JAYSST010000393.1:0-9083 GCA_043720435.1 Bdellovibrionales bacterium | reverse complement strand
CAACAAATTTGCAGCCAACCATGGTCAAAGCCATTGAACCTGCAAGAACAGTTGCCGCGACGGCCGTAGTTTTTCGCGCCAAAGGCCGCATTACACCTGCGTTACGACGATTGCTCATTACTTAATCTCTCCTCTAGTTGTTTATCTAGACATGTCTATGGGATTTCATTGGACTCTGTTCGGGGCTCAGGGACAAGCAAAGAGTTGCTCGCGCATCGTTTCAAATCGTAGAATTTCGCGGTGAACCCCCAAACACGCCCCCATGCACGCTCTTTTTTAAGGAACTTTTTAACAACGCTTGCACTCGGAATCGTGGTTTTCTGGCTTGGTTTTCAGAGCGCCGAACACGGCGTTTTCAAGTTCAAGCGCGACGACCCGGCATCGAACCCGCCAGATATTGCGAGCCCACTCGCAGCGGTAGACCCAACACCTACGCCATTGCCAGCCCACTTCCCGGCGACGCCCGACACAAACATGGCGAGCGGCAAAGACGGTTATTCGTCGCTGACCGACGCGTTTGTGGCTTGCTGGCCACAGGCAACTGCGCCTTCAACGCCGCCTGACGGCGAAATTACGCCGCTTGAGGCCGAAAATCTCTTTGGAAAAATCAAAAAACGCGAAGTTTTGAGCAAGTCGGGCGAGCCCGTCAAAATTGGGCTCCTTTTCGACAAAAGTATTTTTCCTGCTGGTGCCGCCGGGTCTGCGATCGAAACAGACGGTCGCTGGACCGATCTTCGGTTCCGGGCAGGGGGAAGAATGCTTCACTGCGAAAATCCGAATCGATGCGAATGCATTTAACGCAAAGATCAAGTTCACAGTCGTCTTGACGAAGCGGCGTCAATCTCGACAAGACTAAGCTCAACGGACATTATTCAAGGAGACCCCACGTGAAATCACCGATCCCTGCACTTCTCTCAATCGTAGTTTTCGGCCTGCTTGCGAATACCGCTGAAGCGGCGCCAGTCCTGATAAAGCGCTCGTCAGAAGTTTACGGTTCGGGAAAAGTTCGCACGGTCCATTGTGAAGTTTCGATAGATGGCGTCATCATCACCCGAGAATACGACGGCATCGTTTCGACCGAGGAAAAATCCTACAAACTTGCAGGAGCCATCGATTCTAAAATGGACGATGTGGCAGCAACAAAGGCGGAAACAAAAAAAATCACGCCGAGCGAATTCAGCTATTCGTCGACTGCTTATCGAACCTCTTCAGCTGGCGGTCGCGACGCTCTCGTGTTGAGTCTTTATGATGGCGTAAAAGGTGAGGACACTCATAATTTATCAGCGGGCGCTGGAATTCTGCGCGCTGTTTTGAACGACGCTTGTAACAAGTAGGATGGAAGAATCGCCGCGCGAAATTCCAATTGAGTTCTCATCTGTTGAGACGACATTGCCCTTTAGTTATCGGCATCGCGCGGTCTCTTCCCCTAAAGTCCTCGTTATGTTTCTGCACGGTTATTCCGATCACGGCGGCAGCTTTCTGAAACGTCTTTATCCGGATGGATGGTCTTCTGCATTTAGCGAAGCAGCCGTACTTGTGCCTAACGGGCCATTTCCCGTTCCCGTAAAAAGTGAGGCCGGATGGCGTGAGGCCTATTCTTGGTACTTTTACCGAGAAGAAGAACAGCGCATGGTGATTTCACCCGACACCGCAATTCTTGAATGCCAGCAGCTCATCGCCAAATTTAGCTATGAAAACACGCCAAAAATCTTGGTTGGATTTTCGCAAGGTGGTTACCTCGCGCCCCAGTTGGCTCCGACAATTAAGAACGTACAAAAGATCATCGGAGTCGCAACTGGCTATCGTGAAGATTATTATCCCCCACCTTCGAACTTCGATCTCAGCGCGATTCATGGCAGCGATGATGAGGTATTTCCAGTGGCGCAGGCTCGCGTCGCCCACGGAAAAATTTTAGACAAAGGTTTTCGTGGTGAATTTGTTGAGATCCCAAATCTCAAACATGTTGCGACAAAACAGCTCGGAGAAGCGATCGACTCTTGCGTTCTCGCCTGGCTAAAAAAATAGCGAAATTAAATCTTATCGGCGAATCGAATCTTCAGCTCGTTGTCGGAAAGGTCTTCTAACCCCAGAAGTTCTCGGTACGGATCTGCCAAACGCAAAACTTTTCCAAATGCGACTTCTGTTTTCGCGCCGAGTTCCCGCTCAATGATAATTTCTCGTCGAAATTCAGCGCCACCTAGATTTAATAAACGCTCTTCCACAAGCAGATGAATGACGGCGTTCTGCCGCGGAACGAGAGTCGCTTGCGAAAATATCTCGTAGGTTTCTCCGCCAAAGACGAATTCGGTCATCAACGTCGGTACGCCGAGCACGATTCCGCGCGAGTTTCGAAACCCTTCTAGGTCGCCGAATTCTGTTTTCAGAAGCGTCCCGAAATTTTTCAGATCAGTCGAATATGCGACAATGTCGATGTCACTTGAGTCGAACGCCAAATCAAGCGGAAGGCTGCCGACCAATGCCGGCGCTTCTCCAAGACCATCGGTGCCTAACGATGCCAATCGCGAAAGCATCTCGAGTTCACGCATCGACGCGTAAGCTCGTTGCTGTCGAGCTGAACCACTTTTTAAGTAATCGATCGAATAGAGATCAAACGCCACGTCTGATTCAACCAGATTGGCCGAGATGTGAAAAGTAGTTTCATTTCGGACTCAACCAAGTCGTAGGTAGGTCACGAACTGCTTTCGTTCACGATAAACAACGAACAAAAGTGCCGCGATGATCAACCATTCCAAAATATAGAAAACCTTGGGGTTGATGACCAACAGCTTAATGCTAGGGCTCGCCTTCTCGTCGACTAAACCTTGAGAAAACGATATGTTTTGCGCGGCCGCCGGGATGCGAATCTTCGCTGGCAAACCCTTAAAGTCTTCGCCGCTTTCTTCTTCAGCGAAGGATCCACTGACAGCACCCTCATCCAATGCGGCCATGTCAGCCATTTCCGCACCTGCAGCCTCAGACGGAGGCGGTGCCGCAGCAAGATTTGAGAAAAGTCCGGACTTCCCTGCTGTCGTGCGGGTTCTCGCCGCGCCTTGACCTTTCATGCCTCCTCCATAGTTCGAGACTGGCATCGGAGGACTCGCCATTTCCATGCTCGCAGTTTTTGCGAGCATAACGTCTTCATAGGAACTTCGCGTCGGATCGCCACCGTACGTGTAGAGAAAAAGAACCGCGAGGATCGCGCCAAACGCCATACCGAAGTTACGCCACTTACTTTGTTTGTCGAAATACTGCCCCATGCGACTGCGATGGTGGAAAAAGAGCATGATCGCGAGAGCGAAGAAAGTGAAATAGAAAAGGCCGGGCTTTAAAATATGGAGTACAAACGTGAGCGCCAGCAGTGCACCCTTGGTTTCTTTTTTGAAACTCATACCCTTAAAGAAACCGAGCAGCAACAGTGTCGCAAACAATGCGGTTAACAGGTTAGCAATGGGAAATCGATTGAAGTAGTCAGTCAGAACCGTTCCGAAAACGGCGGACCACGACTTCGCGAATCCCACATTCACCGATACATTGCTTAGCGCCGTAGCCGGGTGAATCATCATCTCGTTGATATTCGAGACCCATCCACCGAATGGTTTCGCGGTTTTGTACTGCACCAACAGCTGATGATCTCCGTTGGCGATCTGGGTGAGTAAATTTCCATCAGCATCGACTGCGAGCACTTGCGGTTGAGAATCGATCTCGAGGTACACAGGTTTGCCAGGGATTTTTAATGCGAGCTCTGGAGTTCCGCGGTTTTGAATCGAGAACTGCGCTTCAACAATTCCAGGCCCCTCGTCGGGCACATACATATTGTAGAGCGCTTGACCGACGCTGTAGCCCGTCGATGCGATGACTTCCAGCTTTTTTACATCCCAGCTGAAAACGCTTTTCGGATCAAGAAGGTACGTGCGCGAACTCGAAAAACTTGCCGGCATACGCGAGTCTTCATTGGAAATTCGCTTCGCTGTGGTTTCAACTTTTAGTTGCACCATCGGCTTGTTCTGAATCATCAGATACTGAAGAGCCCCAGTGACCGGCGCTTTCCACTTTGTCGTGCCGAGTGCCCCGTTTATTTGAACTCTGTTTGCACCAGGACCGAGATTGAAAGAAATCTTACCGTGATCGAGCTCTTTGTATTCAGCCGCAGTTTCGACTTGTGTCACCGACTCGCCGTTCGCCAACGTCAGTACATATGGTTTTTTCGCGCGGTTGGGATTGTGGATATCGAAGTGATAGCTAAACTTTGTGCTTTCTGGAAGGACTGAGATTTGATATCGGCCTGTGACCGTAACTTCGGCCGCAGTCCCCGTCAGTTCTTTCAACTTGCGATGAATGACGACACGCGCGCCTTCGACCGAAGAGTCGGCACCAGCAACGTCGCTCGCGACAAAAAGGACGTCGCTAAAGTTGAAAATAAGTTCACCCCACGACTTGACCGCAAGTTCGCAGTCGACCTGAAACTTTTTGTCTTTCGCGAGGACTGAAATCATGCGATCGCGGTTGACCACGTTCGCAGTTCCAGAACATTTCGAAATCATAAACTGCGGGCTGCTTTGCAAAACCGGTTGCGGCGTCGCATGTCCCACTGATGTCCCCATAATACGGAGTCGAAGCTTTTCACCGAATTCACCGGTAAGCGATGCAGATTCAATTGTCGTAATGGAGACGTCTTCTTTCGGCTTGATTAAGCTTAAATAACTATCCAGCGGAATCGTAACCGTCGATTCGGCTCGATTTCCATTTGCAGACGCGGGTGGAGCATGTAAAGCAACCTGAGCCAAACCCGCAAGAACCACGACACAAGATATTTTCGACAAGATTTTCATTAAATGCCCTCTGTAACTTTAGCCTCAAGTTGAGGGTAATTTTCTTTTCGCATCTGAAGTAGTCCAGAGTGTACTTCCGCGAGCGCAACTAGTTACAGCGACAAAAGTCCTGCTGGATAACCGGACCAGCCATTGAGCAAAACGGTTTTTAAATAATTATAAGCTGAATCAAAATGAGAGAATGAGATCACTCTCGAAAGTTGTCCTTTTTTCGGTCGCCATCGATATCGGCTCTGTCGCTGCGACCGCGTCGACACGGACAGAAACTGTGAATCTCGATGGTTCAGTTACCGTACACACTGAATTCCCGCCGAACGACTTTCAGGCGATTTCTCCCAATCAATCTGCGCAACTCGCGGTATTTAAACTTGATCAGGTCAACGACGCCGTTCAAAATATGAGTGCCGGACTTAGCGCTGAAGCGTGTAGTGCCCCCCAAGTCTCTGTCATCCGCGACGGACAAAAAAGTCTGTCGCAATTTGCATGCTGAATGACGAAGAACAAAAGAACTTGCGAAAAAGCGTCGGAAAGAAACACGTCACTTGGGAATTCATAACGGGCAACGATGCGAACCCGGCCATGATCGGGAAAAGAGTCTACAACGGCAAAGATACGGATCCGCGCCTCAGTGACGATGTCGGTCGCACTTGCGACATCGGTCTTAAACGGCGCTCAACAGGCGACGACGGATTCTCGGAAGTCAGATTCAACTCGACGTCCTTCGGACAAAGGACGCCGGTGAACGGTCGCGGCCGATCTCCGACGGACAAGCCCTACATGAAATTGTTCAACGTCACTTCGCTTGCGATCGAAAATGGCGAAAAACTCCCCGGAGAAGAATTTGGCGTCGAAAACTTTCGCATCAACGAATCGTCTATCGAAGTCAGTACAGGTCGTGGAAAAAAGTTCGAATCCTTGGATTCAACTCGATGGGTATCGCAAGCGCCTTGTGCGATCGGGTGGAGCGCCTGAAAATGAAAGCACTGTTCGAATCAGCACATCCGCGAACATCTTCGGTGCGAACGTCAAACCCTTCATAGGGGTTTCACGTTACGATGGTCCCCTCGACCGCAAGTACGGAGCCGGCAGCCGAGGCGGCATCAAGGAAGCCTACTACTCGATGGGCGTCATGATGGAATGGAAGTAATGCGATTACCCTCATTCCATCAGAACGCGTTCATCAGCTCTACTTAATCGAAGCGCTAACACCATTTGCTGGGCAACCTACGAGTTGCGCTAGGTTCAGGCCGTTGACATAAGTGTACGCGAGGTCGAGGCCTTTGCCATCGGCTTGAAGTTCCCAGTAACCCTGATACTTCACGTCGCGAACTCCAACTTCTTTGTAAGTCGTTTTTTTCGCGACCGATTCACCGCAAGGTTCGCACAAAGTCTGAAGCGTTGTCGTTTCGAGCACCATCTTCAAAGCTGCTTTGGCTTGAGCTTTTGTAATGTAGGCGCATTGATCAGCCATCGCGACCGACGAAGACGACACGATACCAAGTAACAACATAAGTTTCATCATAGGAACCTCCAGCTCGCCGAGCTTTTTAAAATAGACGCTTGTACTGAGCCGACTAGCTTAAAAGCATTTCGATGGATGCGATAAGTTTCGACTTGGAATTTTTAACAGCCGATTGCGGATGACATCGTAAAATCGTTGGTAGAATTAAACTTTCGTGGTGAAACTTCACGCCCTTGCGTCTTCATTGACGTGCAAGCCTGCAACGACTCGTGCCTTTAAGACTTTGTCGGCTTTTCGATTTTTCCATCCGGATATTTCGCGAATCGCTCAATGACTGGCCCATGAACCATGTCGTGGCGGCCCCATGGCCAACCACCAAACTCGGTTCGCCGGTAATCTTCAATAGTTTGTAAGATTTCTTCCCTGGTATTCATAACAAATGGACCGTGTTGCACAACCGGTTCGCCAATGGCTCTCGCCTGAAGAATCAGGATTTGGGCGTCGCCACTAGGGCTGGAAATTTCAGTGATCTGATCGCTCGGTAGAATCGCTCCCGTGTTCGAGGTCAACGCTTCGTCGTTAACGACCAAGCTCGTGCCGCCGAAAAAATAAAGACTGAGGTTTGCGTGCGAGGGAGATTTCGGCAAACGCACCGAGCCCCCCTTAGTCAATTTCATCAGAAAGATATTGACCTCATTGGCGGAGTCCGACGCCCAGCTATTGGGAGGCGGGGCTAAAGCTTTCACGTTTTCGAATTGCCCGGCAATGACACTTATACTGACTTTTCCTGAATCCGTCGTCGTGTGTGGAATTTTCTCGGACCAAAACATTGTGAAGTGCGCCGGCGCAAATTTGCTTTTGCGCGGAAGGTTCAACCAAATCTGAAAAAGTTCGAGCGTGTTCGAGTCTTCCGTTTTCAAAAGTGGGAACATCTCAGAGTGCTGAACCCCTGAACCGGCCGTCATCCACTGCACGTCACCCTCGCCGTAGCGGCCCGCGGCTCCGAGTGAATCGGCATGATCGACATACCCTTCGCGAACAATCGTGATCGTTTCAAACCCGCGGTGCGGATGCACGGGAAAGCCGGGTACCTTTTCGCCGTGGTACATACGAAAGCCATCTTTTGCGACGAAGTCTTGTCCCATGTTTCGGCCAGAGAGCAGCGCTGATTGCGGTCCAAACTGATTTGTTCCGGCGGGATAAAAATCGTGATGATGAGCGCAGAAAATAAAGGGCTCTTGAACCGGCCACTGAAATTCGAGAGGAAATTTTGTCATCGCTTTAGAACCTTTGGCACTGAGGGTTTCTGACGAAAAAAATTTTAGTGCTGCAGCGAACGTCGCAAAACCAGTCAAGGAAGCTAATGCAGTCAAAATTTTCCGGCGAGGTTTCATGTCTCTAGTGGTCCCATCAGTCATGCGATGTCGCAACAATTCGCCTCACGCGTCATCATCCTACCGAATGACCAATGCGACCGCAAAGCGGTCAGGCACCATCGACGCACCAAGAAAAGTATCCCGGAGCGAAGCGAGGAGCAGGACCTCACTCCGGCCAGGCTATCCTGCCTATTGAGTTTGACGTCATCGCCGAAGGCAAAGACAAGCGATGTATCGTGCACTTTCTGAAAATGGGAACCCCGAACTCTCAACCCTTAAGGCGCTTCTCGATGCGATGGGTTTGAAACTGGCGGTCGAGCAAAAGTGATCTCGAACGACGCCTAAAAGAATTGGACTTCAGACAAAAATCAGTCGCGAATCGTCATGAAAGTCCGCGACTCAATTCCGCGACAGCGCTCGTCGTTTCACATTGTATTTCGCGTGAAGGATGCCATGATCGGCACTGATGTTACGGAAGGTACAATATATAAAAGTTTCGATCTTGTACTGTCTATTTTTACTTGGCCCACTTCTGTCTCAGTCAGCAAGTGGAGCAACAAAAAATTGCGACAAGTGGTTTGAGAAAAACATCGGAAAAATTCGAAATGATTGCCCCGCGGATTGCGCTACAATTCGTATCGATATGGGCACTTTTCAATGTCATTCCGAATGTCCCGAATTGTGCGCAGCCCTTAAGAAGACGACGACAAGTGAGCCGGGTCGTTTTATTCTGTATCCTGGATTGACGCCGGCCGAGCGAAAGCTGATCGATAAAAATCCTAAGGAGGCGATCGCAGTCTTCGTAGCAAAAAGCCGTGCCGAAATTTCTTCGACCCGCAATTTTCCAGTTCAAGGTTTTATCAATTCCGAACGTGCGCAGATTTATTTGGATGCGCATGAAGAGAACCGACTTCAGCCGACTGCTGAACGCGCGATGGAGCTTGCGAACAATCGTGGCGGGATTCTTGCGGCGCAAAAACTATTAAACAACGGACCGTTCGAATTGAGGCAGCTGGAACAACAAGCGCTCGACGATCTTCGGTCTCACCGCCTCGTAATTTTAAATCCCGGACTTTCAATTCCCAAGGAGCCGTTGTGAAAAGAAAAAATGTCGATTTTGTAGCGGTCATTGTTCTAGCTCTCGGATTCACTCTCGGCAGTGCGTCTTTGGCAGAAAAATTTTATGCGGCAAAGTTTATGGACGCTTCTGAAGCGAAACAAAAGTGGGGAGTTCTCACTCCCAATGCAATGAAATTCAAAAAATCTTCGGAAAAAGATAAAGGTGCGATGTCGGCAAGCGTGATCGATAGAAAGCTATTTGTCGGTCAAGATATGCTGTCGATTCGCGAGCAGTTTGGTGATCCTGACAGTTATTTTTTCAGTGACACGATCTATGCATACATGATCTCGGCAAAC
>JAYSST010000392.1:0-1448 GCA_043720435.1 Bdellovibrionales bacterium | reverse complement strand
TCGAACCTTCGGTTAGGACTCGATCAAACCCATCTAATAATTCTGGAACGCGAAATCTCTTACGAAGCGGTAGCGCTTCCCCACCTGTAGCACCTGCGCCGAACAAGACGGCAAAGCGAGAGTTGAAAAAGAACGGCTCGGTCTCAACACCCATTGCAACGATGGCTTCATTCACAGAACCTAATATCGTCACCAGTTCTTCGCGCTCACGCAAAAGCTGCGCTTCGCGCGTACGAATTCTTCGTGATAATTTTCCAACGGTCTTTTCTAAATCTTGCCATTCTCCGGGCTCATCGAAATACGCAGCCTCGGCGTCGTCTGCTTCTTCTGTCGCGGCTGGCGTTCGTCCACGCCTTTTCAAAGTGCGCAGAATTCGACCCATCGGCCGAAGCCCTAAGTAAGTCACAAACGTCAGCCACAAAAGACCCAGCAGTAAGAAAAGTGCGAATAGCCATGAGAGTTCTCGGTCGAAATTCGCTACCGCTTCATTCGATGATGCGGCATTCGCTTCGAGCAAAAGTTGAATTGCGAAATGCCTAAGTGTGTATCCAGTCGCGACGAGGCCCACGATGAAACCTGAGATCTGCAGTAGAAATGTTCGGGACGCCGTTTGCCACGGAAAATAGCTGAGGCTAGATTGCCAAGCGAGTAAAACACGACGACTGCGACGGGAAACTTTGTCTAAGAGAGCCACCAGGTTACTTAAGCCTCTAATTCGGGCTTAACGCGATATCCAACGCCGCGCACCGTCTCGATAACGTCAGCGCAAGCACCCAATTTCTTGCGGAGCCCGAAAACATGCGTATCAACTGTGCGTCCGACAACGCTCACGCCATCCCCTTGCACTTGGGAAATAAGCGAATCCCGGGTCAGAACTCGGCCTTGGCTTTTAGCCAACGCCATCAAAAGCTTGAATTCGCTCGGAGTCAGACTGATCGGGTCATCCCCACACTTCACTTCATAGGATTCGGGGAATAGCGAAAGGCCGCCCAATTGAATTCGTTCAAACGATTCCCCGGGAGCAGCCTCAATCACTTTCAGTCTTCTCGTCAGCGCACGAACCCGCGCCGTCAAAACCGATGGATCAAACGGTTTTGAGAGATAATCGTCAGCCCCAGCGTCGAGTCCTTCGACGATGTCACTCGGTTCACTCTTCGCGGTCAGCATGAGTATGGCGAGTTCTGCTCGTTCATGTCGGCGCCGAAGCTCTTTCGCAAAATCAACACCACTTGCACCCGGCAGCATCCAGTCGAGAACACAAACATCAAAGGAGTGAGCTTCGCCGTGCGTTTTGACTGCTGCAAAAGCCCCGCGGGCTTCTTCGACGGAACTCACGGCCGTCACCGTATGCCCGGCCCTGCGAAGATGCATGGCTACCAAATCGCGAACGTCCGTTTCGTCTTCAACAACTAAGATCGTTTGACCATTCATTATCATGACTTTTTCCC
>JAYSST010000391.1:0-9094 GCA_043720435.1 Bdellovibrionales bacterium | reverse complement strand
AATTACTGGTTACGGAAGCGCCTTCTTGATGGGAAGGTTCCTCACTTTACCGTCACAAAATGGTATCGCTCTGAGAAGCTTTGTGAAATTGAACAAATTTATTTTGATAAAATTAAAAATTGTAAAAGTGTTTTAGATGTTGGCGCAGGAGATTTGCGCATGAAGAAAAAAATTGAGTCGGCGGGATATCGCGGCGAGTACCAGAGTCAGGATATTAGCTCTGAGTATTCACATAACTACCGCCTCCTCGCTGAAATAAACAGAAAGTATGAGGCCATACTTTGCCTAGATGTTATTGAACATCTGTCGCTTCATGATGGACTCACATTGATCCAAAAGATGAAATCACTGCTGACAGAAAATGGAGTCTTGATTGTTCAAACGCCGAATGCTCGGTGCGTGAGAAATCCGATGGCCTCAGACATGACCCACCTCCACTGTTACAATCTGCCAGATCTTTGGGCCTATTTCACTGCAGAGGGTTTTCAAGCGACTGGCTTTCGAGTGGTATTTTCAGAAAAATACCTCGGATTGCGGAAATTAAAAACAATGTTCGCGCGATACTTCATCACCCGCATTATCGGAAGTGATTACGCCGACAACATTGCCATAATCGGACATCTAAAAAACTCGCAAATTTGATGAGGCTTTGTATGTTCATCTCAGATATTAATCCAATCGCCTCACTTCGACTGGCAATGAAAGCGAATGCCTTCGGACTTTTTCAGTGCCGTGGCGAGGTTCAGACAAAATTCGCGAAGAATTCTACACTCAATGTGGCGAACCGGAAGAAGTGTTTTATCGGCATTCGTTTGAAGGGACTGGCCAGCTTGGATCATGCTGTGACGGTTATTGCAGTGGGGGAGAATGCTGAACTGACTCTGGGTGGTTCATTTATCGGTCGTGGCGCAGTCATCAGCGCCAGTTCAGGTGCAAAAGTTTCGCTTGGAGAGGGAAGTTATTTAAATGACGGCAGTCAAATCTATGCGTCCGAGGAAATTAGAATCGGCAAAAACTGTGCGATTTCGTGGAACGTCACCTTTCTCGACAACGATGGGCATGATGCCGGCGCGAACCGAGCTGCAGCGCCGATTTTTATTGGCGATCTGGTTTGGATCGGATGCAACGTCACGATTCTAAAAGGAGTCAATGTTGGCGAAGGTTCTATCATTGCGGCAGGATCTGTCGTGACCCGCTCTTTTCCGGCAAGGTCTTTAATCGGCGGCGTACCTGCAAAACTGATCCGTTCAGACTGCAGTTGGGCACCGAACCATCCCTAAGTCCTGGGCGCGCGCGAGTTCGAGGGACCATAAATAACTAGATTCTTGTTTCAACTTCACTAAACTCTCGCTGCGTTCTGCAATTAAGAATAAACTTAATGCTGGCATGAGACCACCGTACCCCAAGTTCTCCTTAATAATGACTTTGGTGCTGGTTCTCACCACGAGCGAGAGGGCAATGGCACGCCCTCCGGGGAATGATCGATTCTCGCTCGACGTGTATCAGTCGGTCTTCCAAAACGCCTCGCTGTTACAGCAAAATAATCAAAACCTGCCGCCGAGCATCGATCTCGAGTTCAGTTGGCGATTCTACAAAATATTCTCGATGCGCCTCATTGGTTCGAGCTTCTCTGAGGGAGCCGGAAGTAGCTACATTCAGGGCCGCATTTCGCAAGTTGGACTAGGATTTAAGGTCGATCTGCCGGGTTTTTTCTTCTTGGGTGCAAAGCAATCTGATCTGAATCGTGTCGGCAAACGCTGGCCGATTTGCACTTCTGCTTTTCTGGATTTAGTTCAGATACAGGCAAAATACCCAGACGGTGCAGAGGTTACTGGAATTTCAAATCGCTTCGGAGTAGTCACGGACGCCTTTCTATTCAATCCGCGTGTCTACCTTAGTGTGCGCGGCGGCGGTTTCAATTATCTCGGCGACAATTTCACTTTTTACAGCATGGGGTTGGGAGTGATTTTTTAGTGTGCGATAGTAGCGCGAGAGTTCGCGCGGTCGCGGCCGCAAGGCTCATCAGCCGATGTTCGCTGCGGCGACTTCTTCGCTCGGCGTGTCGGCAATTGGGTAGCCTCGTTCGTTTTTCGCTTATCGGCGAATAACGAACGAGGGGCGAAAAGTTCCCTTGCGAGCTGGACTTATTTTGCGGTGTAACGGACTTCGATTCCGTCACGTCGACTTTGCCGGGATTCTTTGGTTCGTGCTTAAGCTCGAAGGTCGAAATGAGTTTTCGAACGTCTCCATAAATCGAGTACGACGACCGCGAGATCGACATTATCTCGGAGAAATCCGACATTGCCTTTGAAACGTTCGTCGAACGACTTCATCATGCATGTCTGAGATAACTGGCTTCCGACATGCGCTTTTACAGATTTATTTTTTTGAGACCTTGCGAACAGCAGGCAGCTGACTAATCAAATCCGCTTCTTTTCCGCCACAAGTCGGTTGGCCGAAGCCACTTTTACTTTTGCCGCTTACTATATCAAAAATAATCTGGTCGTCTTTTGTCGGCGCTGGTCCAGCGGGGACATAATCTAAATTCATCTCATGGCGTAATCTCCATGCGATCAAATGGTCTGCGCAAGAGCTGTCGCCGCTGACACCAATACCACCAATGAATTCTCCTTTGTCGTCATACAGAGCGAGGCCACCGCCAAATACATTGATGCCACCCAACTTTTCTCCGACCATCGGATCTTTGGTAGTGCCATAATTTTTGAAGTTTCCCTTGTACGCTACTTTGGTATCAACCGGATTACTTTCCTGAATTCCAAACGCAAAACCGCCCGGCTGAACGATAGAATATAAGTTAGCTGTTGATAGCGCGAAGCTAGGCAAATTGAATGAAATCGCCGTATTTGCTTTTTGCGCTGAAATGACTCTGCTTCCCAGCCACTGGTCTCCGGTCTTTTCACCCGTAAATGCGACTGCGCAAATTGTTCCATCACGTGTGACAAGGCTTCCCCACATATCGAAATTAAGACCACCATTGTCGGCCTTGCGGGAGTTACCGAGAGCTTTTTTGAAAGCTTCGTACTTGGGTAGCTTGTCGCAAGAGCTTGCTAGTGCTTTTTCTGAGGCAAAATTTGCTGCGGCTATAATTGTCATTCCGCAGATTATTTTGATCGCGTTGATCGTCACGTGAGTTCTCCTGAGTTTAGAATTGGTACTTAGTCTTGCCGTATAGTACCAATAGATACACAAATAAAGGTGGGCACACCGAGTTTTTGAAAAACTAGCTTGTCAAAACTCAAAAGATTTACTCGACAACGATATGGCCCGACATCATATCCATGCCGCACGCAAATTTCACACGGCCTTTTTTGAGAGTACCTAAATCGACAGTCACTTCCTTATCTAAGGGAAGATCCTTTTTTATTTTTGGCTCGGTTACTTTGATTTGCGTGGCACATGTTTCATCGGATGTGCGAGTCACCTTTAAGACGAGATGAGTCTCGGGTTTCACTTTGATTTCACTCGGTTCAAATCCTGTGGCCGTGACTTTTAACTGAACTTCTTGAGTGGGTTCTTTTGCCGAACCTTTCGCCGATTCCTTGGCAAAGGCAAATTGCGTGCACAAAACAATCGAAAGCGTGAAAATAAGCGACTTCATGAGGACTCCTGTTGAGTTGTTAATAATTCTTTTTCTTTCCAAATATAAAAAATCACTGGGTAAATGAGAAGCTCTAACAAAAACGAGGTGAAGAGTCCGCCGATCATCGGCGCCGCGATCCTTTTCATCACGTCGGCCCCGGCGCCTGTCGACCACATGATTGGAATGAGCCCCATAAACAGTGCCATCACAGTCATAAGCTTCGGTCGAACGCGGTGGACTGCGCCTTCCATGACCGCGTCGTGAAGGTCTTTCGTATTTCGCATCTGACCTTTCTTCTTGCGGTCATCATACGCGAGGTCGAGATACATCAGCATAAAGACGCCGGTCTCTGCGTCTAGCCCCAGCAGTGCTATCATGCCGACCCATGCGGCTATTGAAAGATTGTAGTCTAGGAAATATAAAAGCCAAACTGCGCCGATGAGTGAGAAGGGAACCGCGAGAAGAATAATACCTGTTTTGATCCAGGACTTCGTATTGAAGTGAAGTAAAAGAATGATCAAAATCAAAGTCAACGGGACGACCACCATGAGTCGGTCTTCCACACGCTCCATGTTCTCAAACTGACCGCTCCATGCCAGCGTGTAACCAGTCGGCAGCTGAACTTTTTCTTCGACGACCTTCTTGGCCTGCTCAACGTACGATCCGATGTCGACTTGTTTTGGATCGAGATCGACGTACACGTAACCAACGAGCGACGCGTTTTCATCTCGAATCATCGACGCGCCTTCGTTAATTCTTACGCCCGCGATTTCTTTCAGTGGAATCTGCGCTCCGGTTGGAGTCGAGATCAAAGTGCGCTTTACACTTTCAATGTCTTGCCTGAAGTCTGGGGCCATGCGGACCTGAATCGGGTATCGCTCGCGCCCTATAAGCGCAGTAGATACATTTTCTCCGCCTATCGCACCCATCGCCTGATCTTGAGCATCTTTCAATGACAGACCATAGCTTTGAATTTTACTTCGATTGAAATCGATATCTAAAAAATACCCGCTGGCAATCCGCTCGGCAATCACCGTTCTCGTGCCGGGCAAGTCCTTTAAACTTCGTTCGACTTGTCTGCCCAGTTTTTCGATTGTCCTGACATCTGATCCAAAAATTTTGATGCCGATCGGACTGCGGATTCCGGTCGAGAGCATGTCGATTCTATTTTTAATCGGCATTGTCCAAATGTTTGGCATTCCGACAAAACTCAGTTTCTCATTCATTTCAGATACGAGTTCTTCTTCAGAAATTGTGGTGGGCCACAACGAAGAGTGCCACGTTTCTTTTGTTCTCCAGTTTTCCTTGGGCTTTAGAACGATAGTTGTTTCGATCATCGAAAGCGGCGCAGTGTCGGTCGAAGTTTCGGCCCGTCCCGCTTTGCCGAACACGGACTCGACTTCTGGAAATGATTTTATTATTTGGTCCTGCAAAGTTAGAACTCTCTGCGCCTCTGACACGGATAGCCCCGGCAGTGCCGTCGGCATATAGAGAAGGCTTCCCTCGTGCAATGTCGGCATGAATTCGGAGCCTAACATCATGAACCCGGGGATAATTGATAACACGGCGGCGCCAGCCGCAGCCAGCACCGCCTTTTTTCGCATCAAGATCCAATGCAACACGGGTTCATACACGGCGAACAGCCGTCGACTGATCGGATGTCGCTGTTCGGAATGGTATTTCCCGACGAGAGTGACATTTCCGATTTTATTAAGCCACTTGTTGGGACCGTTGAACTCATCGGCTCTGGCAAAGAGCATGCGCATGGCAGGATCGAGCGTGATCGCGAGCATAGCCGCAATGAACATCGCTAAATTTTTCGAAAGTGCTAACGGACGAAAAAGACGGCCCTCTTGATCGACCAAGGCGAAAATCGGAATGAAAGAGACGGCAATGACGAGCAACGAAAAGAAGACCGACGGTCCAACTTCGGTCAGCGCTTCGAGACGAACTTTGAAGAAGCTTTCTTTTCGGCCGTTTTCGTCCCATTGCTGAATTTTCCGATAAGCGTTTTCAACTTCGACAATGGCACCATCGACTAACACGCCAATGGAAATGGCGATTCCAGCTAAAGACATGATGTTGGAACTTTGGCCCATCAGGATCAGCGGGATAAAAGCTAAAAGCACCGCAACTGGGATCGTTACTATCGGCACGATGGCGGACGGGATGTGCCATAAGAAAACTAAGATCACCAGGCTTACGATAATCAGTTCTTCGATCAGTGTTGCCTTCAAAGTATTGATGGCGCGTTCAATGAGGTCAGATCTGTCGTAAACAGTTTCAATTTCAACGCCCTCAGGAAGAGACTTCCGGATTTCGCCAATTTTTTCTTTTACCCGGGCAATCACCGAAGGCGCGTCCTCGCCGTGTCGCATGACTATGATGCCGCCCGTGGTATCACCCTCCCCGTTGAAGTCAGTGACACCTCGACGCATCTCGGGACCCATTGAAACGCTGGCGACCTGCTTCAATAAAACCGGAGCGCGGCTTTTTGCAGGGTATGTCACAACGGCATTTTCAATGTCTTCGATACTTGAAACGAGGCCCTGCGACCTCACCATGGCCTCGGTCCCAGAGAATTCAATAACTCGGCCACCGCTTTCTTGATTCGTGTTACGGACAGCCTCCATTACTTGAGGGAGTGTCACCTGCAAAAGTTCCAGTTTTCGAGGATCAACTCGCACTTGAAACTGCTTTACAAATCCGCCGACACTCGCGACTTCGGCCACGCCGGGTACAGATTGCAGTTGATAACGAAGATTCCAGTCTTGCAGAGACCTCAGTTCGGCTGAATTGAGTTTTTTAGATTTATCAACGATGGCGTATTGGTATACCCAGCCCACGCTTGTGGCGTCAGGACCCAATTCTGTTTGGACCCCCTTTGGCAGCTGGGCGGTGATTCGACTCAAGTATTCAACCACGCGGCTGCGCGCCCAATAGAGGTCTGTGCCATCTTCAAAAATCACATAGACGTACGAGTAGCCATAATCCGAAAAACCTCGTACGGCCTTAATCTTGGGCGCGCCCAGCAGTGATGCGATGATCGGATAAGTGACTTGCTTTTCAAGGATCTCGGGCGAGCGGTCCCACTTTGAATAAATAATAACTTGAGTGTCAGAGAGGTCAGGGATGGCATCCAGCGGAATTTTTTTGAGCGAATAAATTCCGAGCACAACCAAAACCAAAGTAAGGACTAGGATCAAAAGTCGATTGTGAGCAGAGAACTCAATGATCTTTTTAATCATTAAAAGCCCCGCAGCTTAGCTTCTGAATCTAAAAGAAAGTTTGGTCCGCTCGAAATTACTTCACCGTCTTTCAGGCCAGATAATATCTGGTATTCACGCATCGACTTGGCACCCAATTGAATTTCGCGAGCCTCGAGTTTGGTATCTGACGTAAATACGTAGACGAGGTCTCTGCGACCCGCACGAAGGACGGCGTCTTCCGGAACGACGATTTGATCTTTGAGAGTGTTAATGATCTC
Organism: Bdellovibrionales bacterium; assembly: GCA_043720435.1. Lineage (GTDB taxonomy): Bacteria > Bdellovibrionota > Bdellovibrionia > Bdellovibrionales > JAMPXM01. The sequence continues at coordinate 2,006 of JAYSST010000391.1, read as the reverse complement.
GCCCTGAAATCCGCTTTCTACGACAAGAGCAGCAGTCGCATCGGAAACGCGGCCTATAACTCGAACAGTTCGACTTGACGGGTCGATAAGACGATCAATTTGAGTGACGCGGCCTTTGAGAGTTTTCTCGGGAGCCATGGCCGACGTGCCGGTAAATTCAAGGCCCGATTTGACGAAAGACAAATCCGATTCGTAAACTTGAAAGGCAATGTCCCGCGATGAAAGAGACCTTCCAGATACGTGTAATTGAATGACAAAGTCTTTTCGTTCAATTTTTAACTTTGCTAGCTGAATATTCTTTTGCTGCGTCACAGATATTTCAATTTCTTCTGCCTTAGTTTCGGCTTTCTTCGCGGAGCCTTTGACCTTGGTGAGCGGCATGCCACAGATCGGACACTTTCCAGGCTGATGCTGGTGCACCTGTGGATGCATGCTGCACGTGTAATACCCGTCCAAATCCTGATGGTCGGATATTGCAAAGCTCGTAGCTGACGCAAAACCTAAAATAAACACGGTGTTCATAAATTGCCGGCGGTTCATTTTCGGTCTCCTTGGCCAACCAAAGTCATCAGCTCTGATGCAGAACTTTCAAGCTCGAGTCGCACATCAATCGTTTTTGTCTGAAGGCCCAAAACGTCCAGCATGACGCTTCGGTGTTCATCAAGCCCTTCCATTGTGCGCGGAGACAGCGTGTCAACAAGCTTCATTCGCTTGTGCGCGCGAGGCAGAATTTTATCTTGAAGGTGTGCCAACTGCTTCTGCAGACTTGCCGTTCTTGATGAAAGGCTTCGAAGCTTTGTGTCGACATCGATTTTAGTTTTCCGAAGCTCGAATTCGGCGCGCTGAGCACGCGCCGAAAACTCGGACGATTCCGCTTCAGGTTGCCAGAAAAGCAAGAATGGCAATGTAACACCCACCATGACTTCTTCGGATTTGGCGGTTGAAGTATTGCCGTTGTAGCTGCGGTAGCGCACGAACAAGTCGGGCAAGTAGGCCTGTTTTTTCAGAGATTGATTGGCCTGAGCCGATTTTAGCTCTAGCTCCCTCCAAGAAACTATTTTGTTTTTCTGCTTCTGGTCGATTTGAACTTGTTCGAACGGCGGCACGCGAGGCGTAATCCCGTCTGTATTGAAGTCGGGCGCAAAAAGCTTCAGCGAACTTTTAGTTTCAACCAATTTCGTTTCAGATTCCAAAACTTCATTTTCAACAAGGTCCACTTCGGACTCGATTTCTAATAAATGAAGTTGGGCTGCACTATCCGATCTTGTTATTGAACGTGCGATTTTAGCGTGTTTGGTTAACCAGTCTTTTTTCTGTTTCAAGATCTGAGATTTTTCAAATTCACTCCAAAAAGAGAAATACGCGAGACGAGCTTGATTGAGTATTTCAGTCTCGCGATAGGTCTGGTTTAATTTCCGCACCTCGACGTCGAGCTGTCGGGCTTCATAGTCTTTTGCAATTTTTGTCGGAAACGGAATTTCTTGTGACACTTCGATCCCCTGATTCGATCCGGTGGAATCCTTCATATTCATGAGTCCCACCATCGGAGCTGGAATGCGAAGTCCGCTAGCCCGAGCTGAGGTTTCATCACTCAGAAATTTCTCGATTTGAAGAGCTGGGTTCTGGGTGTAAACCTGACCTAGGTATTCATCCAGCGTCATGGACGTCTCTGCACTGGCCCAGTTTGGGACGAATAGGGAGCACAGAAGAAGGGGAATCAGCCGTTTCATATGAGGTAATACGACCGCACTTCGAACTTTGTGACAACAAATCGTAAGCCTCTGAAACCACCTAGTTTTGACTTTATTTTCGGCCTGATGTCACAATTGGGGCACGAGAATCGTATTTACTGATGTGTAGGTGCAAATGGCAGAAATCGGAAACCTGCAAGGAATGTCTGATGAGGACCTTATGGACTGTTACGTAAAAAACGATTCGATGGCCTTCGAAATTCTTTATCGGCGCTATTCAAGTCAAGTCGTCGGTTACCTCATCGGAAAAACTCG
>JAYSST010000390.1:0-1450 GCA_043720435.1 Bdellovibrionales bacterium | reverse complement strand
AATGCTTGCGAATTGGAATTGTCAGCGCAACTTTCCAGCGCGACGGTTCTTTTGGAAAGCTGGGATTGACCATGCGGCCAATCAGAGCGTCTTCAGTAACCTCAAATTGCATATTGCAATGGCTCGCCATGTGGACGGCGTGACTTAAAAACGAAGATGAAATCGCTCCCGTTTCAGAAATCGGAGCCCAGCCACACAAGAACGTCTTGGGTTTAATTTCGGTGACGCTTTTACCTTGCTTATCGACGGTCGTCTGCGCAGTTCCAAAAAACGACTTGTCAATCCCGCGATCCGTTGGGACCGGAGTTTCAGTTGTTGGCGTTCGAACGGTACAAGCCGCAAGTGCGACAATCGTCGCGAGCGCCAGGCCCGGAAGCAGAAAAGTACCGATGCTTTTTAGAACCGTATGATTCAGCTTCGTCATTATTGAGCCTTACTTTCCGGTTGCCGGGACTTCAGTTTTTTCAGGACGACTTCTCGAAGTGAGATCAAAATCGCGTGCAGCGGCGCTGCGCACATCTGTCAGCGACATCGGTGCTTGAGCAGCACGTTGGTTTGAAGAGAAGAGTCGACCGTGTGTTTCTTCTGCTGCGATACCGAAGAAGACCGCCACGAATAAAAGCAAAAGCCAGAAGCTGACGATGTCAGATTCGCTGCCGAAGTCTGCGGACTCACTTGCTTCACGAGAATTCGCGATTTTCTTTGAATTGCCGGCGCTTGAATCATTCACGACAGAACCTCCACCGAGAAACCCGATCGTGAGATGTTGTTCAAGTGATGGGCCGCCTTGGAACTGGCATGGCGAAAAGTTAGACATTCGAAAAGACTCGCGTTTTTTCGAAACGACCGTGTGGTCGATGAACCCCGCCGGCGAGTTACGGCGTTTCGAATCGCGAGTATGCCCAAAACCGGCACGATCACAGTTCTGGTGTCAGCCATACCGTTTTTGCCTCATCGGCAACAGTTCACCACTTCCTTAAGATCGTGTTTCCCCTGTATTTTGATGGCCAATCTAGTTTTTCCTTGGCTACTATTCAGACGTGTTGAAAAACGTAAATGATCTCGCGGTGGCATCGGTAAAAATACGAGTTCTCGTCGTTGAAGACGAAGCTGATATTCGTCGAATTCTGAAAGACCTATTGGAGGCCCAAGGATTCCACGTCGTTGATCTCTCGTCCGGCCATGCGATCTTGCACCAACTTGAGCTGCACAATCCTGACGTTTTGTTAGTGGATCAAATGATGCCGGGAATAACTGGCAGTGAAGTCATCGCGCAGATCCGCAAAGATGAGCGCCATTCGAGCATCCCGATCATTATGGTTACCGGTCTCAGCGGTGAAGAAGACAAAGTTAGAGTCCTAAATTTGGGTGCAGACGACTATGTAACAAAACCGTTTCTACCTAAAGAGTTGGCCGCAAGAATCAATGCCCTGGTGCGCCGAGCGGCGGC
>JAYSST010000389.1:0-3495 GCA_043720435.1 Bdellovibrionales bacterium | reverse complement strand
GTCCACTGCGTACCGGTTTTGTGTCGGCGCCGACAATCGGCGGAGGACCTCCATCTGGCAATCCTTTCGACGATGCTTTTGACAAAAAGAAATTTGAAGTTAAACGCGAAAAGAAAATTGGCGTCGGAGCAGGAACCGGTAAAGAAGAACCGGTCGTTACGTTCTCGTCGACAGAATTCCGTAAGCGCGAAATGGTTTTCCAGCCAAAAAAGAAGAAGGGCATGCTTAACCGCGTTGGCCTTCAAACACAGAAGACGACGCCGAAAGCTTCAAAGCGCGTCGTGAAAGTAGATCAGACGATGAAAGTCGCTGATCTTGCTCAAGAGATGGGTTTGAAAGCGGCGCAAATCACCAAAGCCTTGATGGTTCAAGGTGTGATGGCGACGATGTCGACTGATCTCGATTTTGACACGATCGCCTTGATCGTTCCGGAATTTGGTTTCGAAGCGCAGAACGTGCACAAGACTGTTGATGAAATGATCGAAGCGACTTCCGTTGGAACAACCACGGGCACTCGTCTCGTGCGGGCTCCGGTTGTGACGATCATGGGTCACGTCGATCACGGTAAAACTTCGCTTCTCGACGCCATTCGAAAAGCAAAAGTCGCCGAAGGTGAAGCGGGTGGTATCACTCAGCACATCGGTGCGTACCAAGTTTCAACAGATAGCGGACAAAAGATCACGTTCATCGATACTCCGGGCCACGAAGCGTTCACAGCTATGCGTGCACGCGGTGCGAACATCACGGATATCGTGGTGATCGTTGTCGCGGCCGACGACGGCGTGATGCCACAAACGGCAGAGGCGATTAACCACGCGAAAGCGGCGGGTGTTCCGATCATCGTTGCGGTTAATAAAATGGATAAGCCAGGGGCGAATCCAGATCGCGTGAAGCAGCAAATGACCGAGTTCGAACTCGTGCCAGAAGAGTGGGGCGGGACAACGATCTATGCTCCGGTTTCGGCATTGAAGAAAACCGGTTTGACGGAACTTCTCGAGCACATCGCGCTCGTGGCCGAAGTCGAAGAACTCGATGCAAACACCGAACGTTCGGCAACGGGTGTTGTTATCGAATCGCGTATGGATAAAGGCCGCGGTCCTGTCGCGACACTTCTCGTTCAGGATGGAACGTTGAAAGTTGGTCAGTCGATCGTGGTCGGAGCCGTTGCGGGCCGTGTTCGTGCTTTGATCAACGATCAAGGCAAGAGCGTGAAAGAGGCGGGCCCATCGACTCCGGTCGAAATCTTGGGTCTGGCAAGCGTTCCAGGAGCTGGCGATCGTTTCGACGTTGCGGCTAACGACGAAGCCGCTGCGAAAATCGCGGATGTCCGTAAGCAAAAGCTCGTTGTCGATGGCAGCCAGGGAAACAAGGTTTCGATGGAAGCAATCTTCGACAAACTCAAAGCGGGAGCCATCAAAGAGATGCCTATCGTTTTGAAGAGCGACGTTGCGGGTTCTGCTGAAGCGATCAAAGGAATGTTTGAAAAGATCGCAAGCACCGAAGTGAAGTTAAAAGTCATTCACTCGGCTGTCGGCGGAATTAACGCTTCGGACGTTTTGTTAGCTAGCAGCGCTGAAGGTATCGTCGTTGGTTTCAACGTACGACCGGATGGTGGCGCGCAGTCCGAAGCAAAACGACTTGGCGTCGAGATCAAAACTTATTCGATCGTTTACGAGCTGATGGACGACATGAAGAAGGCGTTGTCAGGAATGCTGACGCCGGAAACTCGCGAGACTCAATTGGGTCGCGCCGAAGTTCGAAACATCTTTACCGTTCCGAAAGCGGGAACGATCGCAGGTTGTTTCGTTGTCGATGGCAAGATCACGCGAAACGCTCAGGTTCGCCTCGTACGCGACGGCAAGATCGTTTATACGGGCAAACTTGGCAGTTTGAAGCGATTCAAAGACGACGCGAAAGAAGTCGCGACTGGTTACGAGTGCGGTATGAGCATCGAGAACTACAACGACCTCAAAGTCGGTGACGTTATCGAAGCATTCTCGCAAGAGTCGATCGCCCGAGAGTTGTAATGTCGTCTAAAGGTACAGATCAGGATTTGCGTGTGTCGCGAGTGGCGAAAGCCATTCGTGATATCATCGCGACCGCAGTCGTTCGCGGACTTCGCGATGTCCCGCGTGGTCCGGTCACAGTGACTCGAGTCGACGTCACCCGCGATTTCAAATCCGCAAAAGTTTACGTATCGATATTTATCAACGATTCGGCGACCGAGCGCGAAGAGGATGAGACCATCAGTCGCATTCTTCACGCGTTTAAGAACTCGACCCGCGAACTTGTCGGACTCGTAAACAAACAACTTCGACTTAAGCACGTTCCGGTTTTTGAATTTGTTCATGATACGGGCCTAGAAAAAATGGCTCGCATGACCGAAATCTTAGATGGGATTCGACCCGCATCAACGAAAAAATCTGAGGAAACAGAGTGAACGGTGTTCTGCTCGTCGACAAAGATCCGGGGATGACGAGTCACGACGTCGTTGCGAAAGCACGACGCTTGCTTGGAATTCGGTCGATCGGTCACGCGGGAACTTTGGATCCGCTCGCATCGGGCCTGTTGCTTTTACTTGTTGGTGAAGCGACTAAAATTTCGGATTACTTACTCACGGGCGACAAAGGTTACGAAGTTTCCGTGCGCTTAGGCGTTCGAACCGATTCGATGGATATTACGGGAGTCGTTCTCGAAGAAAAATCTGTCGAAGGTTTGACGGAAGAAAAAATTAAAGCCGCAGCTCTGTCAGTGACCGGAACGGTCGAACTCGCAGTGCCGATGCATTCAGCTGTAAAAGTAAACGGCAAAAAACTTTACGAGAGTGCACACAAGGGTGAAATACCGCCCGAGATTCCGATCCGCGCGATGTCGTTCTACGATGTCGAGTGGTTGGGACTTCGCGAAGTCCCGGCAAGTGACGTCGCATCCGGTGGAGTTTCGGCGGGCGTGAAACCTCTCGAATTCACCATTAGGCTTCGATGCAGTAAAGGCAGTTTCATTCGCGCATGGGCAAATCACGTCGGGGAATTACTTGGATGCGGTGGAACCGTGACGGTGCTTCGTCGCATCATGAGTGCTCCGTTTGAAATTTCTCAGGCGTTGCGACTTGATGAGCTTGATGCTGCTCTTAAAACAGCACCCGATCGTTCAGCGTTGCCTGATCCGCGTTCGCTTAAATCGGCGTGGGTTCCGCTCGCAGATGCGCTTCCACATTTTGGTCGCATTGAAATCGAAGGTTACGATGCAACGTTACTTCGCAACGGCCAGTTATCTAAGGGAATTCAGGCAGAACTACTTCGCACGATTCAGCTAGGTGTTGAGCCGAAGCCCGTTCGTATAGTTCACCGCGAGGGAAAAAAACTCCTCGCGCTCCTCGTCGCCGCGCCCGGCGAATTCTACAAGATCCGCCGCGTTTTCGTCTGAGTGCTTAATTTGTTACTGCAGATTCACAATGCAAACTTGATCTGATTTTGCGATTTGCGCTTCGAGATC
>JAYSST010000388.1:0-3502 GCA_043720435.1 Bdellovibrionales bacterium | reverse complement strand
CCTGCGAGCCCTACGGTCGATTTCGCGTCAACGTGTTCATGCAGCGAAAAGGTATCGGCGTCGTTTGCCGTACAATTCCAACTAAAATTAAAACCGCTCAAGAACTTGGATTAGGCCCTGCTCTTCTCGAAATGATCAACTGCCACAAGGGTTTGATCTGCGTTACCGGTCCAACCGGTTCAGGTAAGTCGACGACGCTCGCAGCACTTATACATCACATCAATTCAACGCAGACGTCGCACATTTTGACGATCGAAGATCCGATCGAGTTTGTGCACCCAAGTCTGAAATCGCTCGTTAACCAGCGCGAAGTCCACAACCACTCGAAGTCCTTTGCGAACGCGCTAAAAGCTGCGCTTCGAGAAGACCCAGATGTGATTCTCGTTGGTGAAATGCGCGACCTCGAAACTATTTCGCTGGCGATCTCTGCCGCAGAAACAGGTCATTTGGTTTTCGGAACTCTGCATACCAACGGTGCACACAAGACTGTCGATCGTATCATCGACGTCTTCCCAGGTGATCGTCAGGCGCAGATTCGCGTTCAGTTGTCAGAATCGCTTCGTGGAGTTATCTCGCAGGCGCTGTTACCAAAAGTTGGTGGCGGTCGTATTGCGGTCCAAGAAGTCATGTTCTGTAACAAAGCGATCGCGAACCTGATTCGTGAAGGAAAGACGTTCCAAATTCCGTCGGCCATGCAGACTGGAAAAAACCAGGGCATGACCACATTCGAATCGGCAGCTGAAGGTTTTGTGCAACGCGGACTGCTGACTCGCGAGAATGCAAACGACTTTCTTGGTAAAGCTCCTGATGTCGAGGGCGCGAAGGCTGCCGCGATGGCGCCTCAGTCGTCGCCGCCAGTGATGGGCGGTTCGGCGGCGTCTGCACCAGCAACACCAAGCGGAATCACAATGACGCCGAGCAATCCCGCATCTGCGCTAGGCAACTTGGCAAATCGATTTAAAAAGTCGAGCTAACGGTCCGATTCACCGGTCAGCGCACAATGAAAATAAATCAAGATTGAGCCCGTATACATCTTCTGCGGGCGAAGGCTCAATGGCCTTCATGACGCGATCTAGAGCCGCAATTAAAATGCCGCGAATCTCGGGCTCGGCGTCGACCGAAAACGTCAGCGCTCCTGAATAGTGAAACCCTTCGGGTCCCATCGGGCGAAGAAACTCCTGAGACGCGCGCTGCCTCCACTGCGAGTGGAAGTGCCGAATCACGGGCGACTCCTTACCGAGATGTAAGAACCGGGTTGTCGTCTCCCATCGGGCTCCCGACGGCGTATTCTTCTTTGTGACTAAGTTCATATCGCAAAGCAAGCCCAGTGCGAATCGAACGTCCGCAATCGGAAATCCCAGATGTGTCGCTATTGTTTCGGCCGTATGACATTTCTCTAACTGCAACGCCGCGTGCACAACTTGAGTGGCCCAAGAACCAAAGTAAGTCGCTTCCTCTGCGCCAAGAGTTTGAGATCGGTTCGACCAGCGAGACTTTAAATCTGCGTGTTGTTTCTGGATTTGCTTCATCCGCGTTTCAAAATAGCTTCGCGCACGCGGAGTGCCGGCTCGACCGAAACTAACGAGCTCAACGAAGTAATCTGTTTCGATCGCGCTCATTTTAAAAAAGCGGCAATAGGCCAGCGCCTGGTCTGAAGAAAAAGCGGCTCGTTCATTTACGACTTGCGAAATAAAGGTCGTGTGTACCGCAAGCGCTGTCGCGAGCTCCCGCGTGACGCCCCGTCCACGGGTTTCGCGGCTTTGTTCAATCATATCTCGCACTAATGTCGCGTAATTGCGGTACGAGAAGACATCTGGCGTCGGGGTTTCAGCTGGCTGTTTCTTACGTGGTTTCAGTCGACGGCTCCCTGATGAAAGAGAAAAACTCTCTCTTAGTCGCAAACAGCGAGAACAATCATCTATTTTTTGTTAAGTGAAGCGGGCATAAAGGAATCACGGATCGAACACTTTATAGGAGCTCAAAAATGAAATTTACATCCCTTCTTCTGATTTCTCTCTTTGTCGGTATCTCACAAGCGTCTGCAAAAGGCGGCGCGATTGGCGGAGGCGACATCAGCATGTATCCAATCATGGAGTGCCAAGCGAGTGCGATGGATCCCACATTTCCGTCGTCCACTCAGCGTGTCGTCGTGATGGGCGAAGCTGACCATGATGGAATGATCATACCTGATATCACGCTCACCGTTGCCCTGATCGACGCCTCTGGGTATGGAAACACGTATCTGCCAACACTGACGCTCCCGCAGGATTTCGATCCCGCGGATCTCAAAACGTTTCAATTTGCTCAAACTGGGCAAAATAACGAAAATTATATGACCGCGACGTTTTCAGTCACGGGCAGCAATGGTTATTTGTTTTCGACCGGCGAGGCTTACTACGTTGAGGAATTGCAACTAACGAATTGCGAGTGGGTTTCGAACGCACAGAATCTCTAATTCAGCATATTCTTGTCGAATTAAAACGAGAACACTTCATGAGAAGTTGAAATTGCCGGTGCACTCGCATCGGCATGTACGTTTGTGACAACCGTTAGCGACCCAACGGGACCAAGAAGTGCGGTGCGCGAATCTTCGGAATTTCTAGGCATCAGATTCTCGCCATAGAATTCGTCCGGATTCGTCGCCGCGCTGTAGGTCACAGCGGCAGTTCCGCCGATGACACCAACAGCGAAACCGATGGCGATGTTGGCCAGCTTCTCTTGCGGGCGACCATAGAAACTGAGCGTGCTGAGACCGAGGACGGCGCCACCGAGTCCTGCGTAAATAATCGTACCGAGCTGCCGTCGCGGTCCGCCCACTGGCGGCTTATCGGCAATCGCGCCTTGAGCCAACGTCGTCGTCGATGCGAATGAAATCGCTGCTGCAATGAAGACGGCGAGAAGTGGCGAAGCACTCCTCAGTCCATAGGTCCTTCCGTTCTTCAGTCGGCTCAAAGATTCCCCTCTTCCCGTGGGTTACTTATGCGATTTTGCAGACGTCTTAGTCGGTGTTTTCGCGTTTTTCGCGGTGGTCTTCGTTGCAGATTTTAGTTCTGCTTTGACCGCCGTTTTGCCCGCAGCTTTCTTGTCGCCCGATTTTCGTGCCGGCGCATGCTCGGCCCACGGACGAACACCGTCGTCGGCAATCTTAAAAAGGCCGGTCGACCAATCCTGATCAAGGCCTTCGGGTTTTTCGAGCGTCTTCGAAGTCACTTCGCGAACGGCCGATAACATCGGACCCCGCCGAACAGCGCGCTCAAATTCTTCAAGGCTCTCGTCCGTCCCTTTGGCGAAAAATTCGACGCGGCCGTCCTCGAGGTTTCTTACAATGCCGCTGATGCTATAGTTCGTGGCCTGCTTTTCCACATACTGGCGAAAACCGACTCCTTGAACGCGACCCGACACGATATAGTGACGCAAACTCATGGTTGTGACATTAACAGGTTTTGCGGGAGGTCGAAATGAAAGCGAATGCTGGAACAACGCGCCACAGTGCACCTCGTAC
>JAYSST010000387.1:0-3502 GCA_043720435.1 Bdellovibrionales bacterium | reverse complement strand
TTCACCGAGCGCGTCGCAAACATGCCGCTGTCTGCCACGACCTGTACCTTGAGACTGCAGTTCGCGACTTTTGCGTCGCACGCATCGGTGCGTTTTTTCCAGTAATCTTGCTTTTTCTGAAAGTCAGAATTTTCAACCATCAGCATGTTGCTGCAAGCGGGGTACGGCGATTCGACTCCGCCGTTCGCTTTTTCTTCGCTCGTCATTTTAGACGAAGATTGCGTAGTCGCACCCTTTGCGCCTTTTACTGCTTCCACAGCGATTGCCTCGCTCGACGAAAAAGAGGCGAAGAGAACTAGGTTGAGTAACAATGCTGCCGACAGGAAAAATTTGAGTGTTTTCATCATTCCTCTTATCGGAAGTGTATCGATTCACTGTAGTGCGGACGAATTTCACAAGATGTTTTGGGCGCCGATTCCGGCTTAGGTCGAGTCGAGATGATCACTGGGCAGCGGCTTTAGGACGGATGCCGGCGAATTTCTCGGCACAAGCGTTGAGTGAAAGGCCAATTGATGAGAGCGCCGATTCAGCGATTTCTTTGGCCGTCATCCCTGCTGCGCGCGCGAGTCGGAATTGCACAGTGATGGGAAGTTTCACATGTCCATTGAAAACCTTGAAAAACTCTTCGTCGGTGAGGTACTCGCCACGTAGACCCGACAGTTTCTTAAACGATGTCCAAGCCGCACGACCGCCTTCTCTGAACTCTTGCGCAGGAAGACCCTTGGCTACCATTTGCTCGTTCATATCGTGCCGAAGAAGCGTGAGTCGTTCCCAAGGTCCTTTGGCCGACTTGTAGTTGCTGCCGGCTATAATCTTTCCGAGTTCGGCTTCGACCAGTTTTGCATCAGCCGCAGGCTTCATCAAACTGGACCAAAGTTTCGCAAGCGTACCGGCATCTTTCGCACCGGTCTTAGGGTCGATGATTGCAACAACCAGCTTTCGAAATTCTTCAAGCTCGCTTCGATCGACTGTCGTTAACTGCGCATAATCGAGGCGAACGAATTTACCAGTTTTACTTTCGCGCAACCAATTTCCTAACTGCGGATCGGTGTCAAAGGTTCCAGTCTTAAATATCGCTTCGAGCTCTTGATTCAGCATTGCTGTCGCAAACCGCTTTTTCTCTGCGGCATCTTTTACTTCGTTAAGTGGCACGCCTTCGATTCGTTCATAGACCCCATATCGCTCGCGGTGCTTGTCCGGAATCAGTGCCGCTGCCGCCGTGTCTGGTTGCACCGCTCGGGTTGTAGCAGTGTCGTACGATGCAGCGGCGCGTGGATGAAGTGCGGCTTCCGCCCTTGCGTTCAACTCGACTCCCCCAGGTCTTAGTCGACTGACTGCTTGTGCACGCGCATCTTCAATAACTGAAGCGGCCATTCGAACTTCACGATCAGAATGTTGCCTCAATTTCGCTAGAGCCTTCTGCCAATTGCCATCTTCAGCTGTCACGTGACCACCGACATTTTCTCGTTGAACTTTAAGAACTCGAGGATGCCACTTTTTCGTCTTGGTATCGTACACGTCGATATCAACAACATAATTGACTGATCCGGATCCCCGAAGTTTTCCAACGCGGACATTCTTTTCGTTGCCATCAAATGCTTTCGCGACATCTCCGTGAATTTGTTTTCGCGAAGGCGGCAAAGCATGGTCGCGCAACTGATCGAGTTCTTTGTTAATTGCATCGCTCGCTCGACCACTCGACCGGATTTCTTGGCCCGCGCGAATTCCAAGAGGCGGCATCGCCTCTAGGATATCGCGCATCACTTTGCCGGCGTTTTCGTTCGAACGACCCGTCTGGCCGATGAGATAACTCGTGAGCGAGCTCTTTTCATGCGCGGGAACACTTTCCATGTAGCTCTCGAAGAATGCTTTGAAGCGAACGTCCTCTGAGTTATTACCTAAGATCATTTTTTGAACGCGCTGCAAGCTTTCGGGACTTCCAAGTACCCCTTTTTCACCGGCAAGAAACGGATGAATCGCGAACGCGCGCTCGAAACGATCGAGCGATTCGAACCGTGCGGGCAAGAGAGGCAGCACTCTCATGACTTGTTCTTTTACGCGGCTATCCATCTTTCGAAAGCCACTTCCCGACCCGAAGTCGGCCGGTAACGACTTCGATCGACCCGATACGTACTCAATAAAATCGAGTTTCTCGGCATTGGTCTCGAGCGCCTTCGCGACCGCATCTAGCGAATCGGACAACGCAAGACCTTTCATTTCGGCCCAGTTGTCTTGATTGACCCAAAGTGAAGCCAACGCACGATGCTCTGTTGGTGTGGTCGTCATTCGCTTTTCTGTAAAGTCGAGAACCTGATTTCGAGTGAATGACGGTTCTGGAAATTGAATTTCGATCGACTTGCGAATTTTCTGCATCTCAGTTGTCACAGAGCCGGGATCTCGCAGACTTTTCGCCGTGTTCGGATATCGCGTGGCAATTTGATATTTTGCGAGCGCAAGACCGTTCTCTTTAAACATCAATTTAGAGACAAGCTTTTCATCGACGAACGCGGTTCGCAGATCGGGCCGCTGCTCGGTCGCTTTCCAAAATCTTTCAAAAACCTGATCCCGCGCAGGCGACGGGTCTCTCGCAACAAAGGCATTCTTCAAAATCTGCTGAAGTTCTTCAGCATTCGCAGCTTTGAGTGGGCCTTTGACAAAATCATCGTCGAGTAATTTTCCGCTCAGTTGCACGCGAGATTTTCGGTACCTGGCGGGGTCCTTTTCTGCCTGGTATTTCGGATCGGCCGCCGATTCCCGAAAAGCCTGTTGCAGTCGAATGAATTCTTTGACCGCGAGTGAATCCGAACCGCCACTGAGTCCGGTCCAAAATTCGCCATGGAGGTAGTACGGGTCATCTAATCCGGTTTTGAACAACTCACGCCAGTTAACAACGCCGTCTTTGCGAAACTTTCTAACGACCTCGCCTGTGAGCCTTAATTGATCTGCGTCTGTAGGTTTGATCCGGTCTTGGCCACCGCCGTGCATGTAAACTCCGCCGCTCACTCGGATCGCATCTTTCAGCGCCGGTTTTGCGTTTTCCGCAGCCCAATGCGCATAGTCCTTACGAAGTTCGACGTGTTGTTGATACTTCGACGCATCTTCTACGATGGATGCGTGGTCAGACAAAAGTGGGCCCGTGCTCGACATCAGCTTGAACAGCTCAAGGTCGCCAGCTGATCCCGATCGCATTTGCCAAACTCGATATCGGAAAAGTTCATCATAGCTCGCGAGGACGTTTGGTTTTGACCATGAGCTTTTTGGGTCCGGTGGCAATGCGACGGCCGCCGCATCCTTCAATCGCCGGACCATCTCAGCGGATCCGATCTTATAGGTCGGCCAATGACCCCAGCTCATATTTAAATCGATCACGGCCTCTGCAAGTTCGCCGGGGTTTTTTATAGCTGGATTCAATGTCTTGTACCGTTCCGCCATAGCGTCACGTATTCCGTTAAGCCATTCAGAGCCGCGTTGTGCCGTAACTGCCTCGCGCTGGTTTTCGACG
>JAYSST010000386.1:0-9138 GCA_043720435.1 Bdellovibrionales bacterium | reverse complement strand
TCGTTCCGAATAAAAAACGACTTCGAGTTATTGGCCTGGCCGACAATATGAGTTTGCTCACAGCTTATGCGAACGACAACGGTTACGAGTCGATTTTTGTCGAGCAGCTTAAGAGTTTATGGGTGCCGGGTGATGTGCTGATCGCGATTTCGTGCAGTGGCAACTCGCCGAATGTTGTGAAGGCGTGCGAGTACGCACGCGACAATGGTGGTCAAGTGATCGGTCTAGTGGGTTTTTCTGGCGGCAAATTAAAAGCGCTTTCGAATCACCCGATCTATTTCAAATCTTACAATTATGGTTCTGTCGAGGACGCGCAGCTAATGTTCTCGCATCTTTCGAGTCAGTATTTGTATCAGTACATAGAGGCGAGTGGCCCTGCTTTTGAAGGCAATGTGAAGGCAAACAATGGATAAAATGAAACCGCGTAAAGATAAACAGGCCGCCGTTCACAAGGTGACCGCACGTGCGGCGGGCGGCGGCACAGGCGCAGTGGCGAAAACGCCGAAAGAAACGATTCTTCCAGATACGAGCGAAAAGCTTTACGGTGAAATTGCGATCGAGGAAGCAGCGCTTGAACGCTTCCCAAACCGAACACTGGTTCGACGTTACACAATCGATTTTACGTGTCCTGAGTTTACTTGCCTGTGTCCACGCAGCGGATTTCCTGATTTTGCGACGATCAAAATTCGGTACGTTCCAGATCAGTATTGTGTTGAGCTGAAATCGCTGAAGCTTTACATCAACTCGTTTCGAAACAAAAAAGTGTTTCATGAGGACGTTACCAACGTCATCATCCAAGACTTGATCGATCTGCTTGATCCGCATGAACTGACAGTCGTCGGCGATTTTACCGTTCGCGGGAATATTCACACCGTCGTCACTGCCGAACATTTGAAAAAGGCGCAGAAGAAGTGAATTCCGAGGCACAGGCACCGAAAGGTCGCGGCGTCATCTGGATGAGGCGAGTCGCGAACTTCGGTTTCGCCGTCTCGGCTGTTTACTTCGTTTACCTTGTCGCGATCCTCGTGATTTCCTCCGGTGTGAATTCAGAATTCGAGGGCCAAGTCATTGGGGACGTTGCGGTCGAATTTATTACCGATGGAACATCGAGCAAAGTATTCGATGAAGCTTCGCTTCCTATGACCTCGCTCATTGGAAACGGCGCCGGACGTAAGCTGGCGGTTGTTCTGTGGGCCACCTGGTGCGGCCCGTGCCACTCATTGCTGATGAATTTAAACGAAGAGATCGCAGAAGGCCGCTTAGCAAAAGAAAGCGTACTGGCGGTAAGCGTGGGCGAACCACTACGTGATGTTGCCGCTTACCTCGAACGAACACCACTTACGTTTCAAGTTGCGCTCGATCGGCAGGGAAATCTTGCGAAGCGGGTGAAACTTCAAGGGACACCGACAGTGATGTTCCTCAATGCGAACGGAACCGTCGAGAAAATCACGACTGGTGGTTTCGGGCTCGCCGGGAAGATCTCGGATTTTGCAAAATAGAAAAGCTTTGTTCACACTCGTCGCGAGTCTACTTCCGGTTGTCGCTTTTGCGTTGGTCGAAGAGCTTTACGGTACAAAGGCCGGACTCGCCGCGGGCCTTGTTTTGGCTATCGCTGCACTCACCTTCGAGTGGAAAACCTTAGGTCGTCCACAGGTGATCACCGTTGTGGCGAACGCTTTGGTACTGAGTCTTGGTGGACTCTCGTTGTACGAAACTAACGCGACGTTCTTTAAATTGCAGCCTGCGATTCTCGTCTTCGTCTTTTCTGCTGTGTTGATAGGTTCGTCGCTCATTAAAAAGCCGTTTCTTGTCGGTCTTATGAAAAAACAGCGGCCAGATTTAAACGAGATGGGTGCACGATTGTTAACGGGTCTAAACCTAAGAATGGGAATCGCACTTATTTTTGCCGAACAAATTCATCGGTTCGGTGCTTGTTGTAAATCGTAATAGCGCTTGAGTTTCGATTTGAGTCAGTCGTGTTTTTGTAAATTAATTCGGCGACGACGCGCGGTTCAATAATTTCGAGGTTGGCTCTTGTCAAAATATCTTCGGGTGCTCGATCGACCAATCGTTTCTCGATTCCGGCGAAACCGCTTCGAATAAATCCTGGTTCAACCAAAAATATTTTTGATCTCGATTTCATCCGCAGCATCGTTTGCCGAAAAAAATCCGACAAAATTCTTTTGGCGACTCCGTAGTGGTGATGCGCGTCGTTTGTAAAAGCGTGCGGAAGACTCGTGATTTGCGCACTGACAGAACTAACAACGATAAAATCTTCGAGCACGCCGGTGGCTTCGAACTTTTCATAAAGATCGATGCAAGACAGCGCAAACTCGTTGATGGTCGCGGCGGCCGTCATTGAATTAACCGGATACTGACCGTAAGCCGCGATAACGACTTGAGGCCTGATATCAACCAGTGACGTACGAAAGCTCGAATCGCGGAGATCGCCGCATATCAATGTCATTTTCATCGAAGAACGTCTGTCACTTCGCGCAACACCGAATAACTCGTATTGTTCGCTACCGAAGGCTTCGCAGCATGCTGCGCCGATGCCACCGGTTGATCCCAGAACGAGCACGCGTTTGCTTTGTTTCACCTTTGGCTCGCTTTCCATTTTAGGTATTGTTCTGGATGCACAGCTGCACGATTGCAAGAGAGAGTGGAGCGAAAAAGTTCTGTGTAAATTCCGTCGATTCGAATCGTATAAGTGAAGTAGGGCAGCGGATCGCATCCGTGATAATTCAGATCGTGAAATATATATGCTTTGGTCGAAGCATCAACAAAATGCTTTTTCTTATTTGTCGGATCATAAACGTAGAACTTTTTATCTCCACGAGGACTAATCATTAGGAGTTCGTCGTTGAGCCGCCATTGGTCGGGATCGAGATCGCGATGACAAGTCACGTGTTGGTTCGGATCGACGCCGAAAATACAGATGCGACCAATGGATTCAAAAATCTTCAAGGAATAAAGCTTCGCCAGAGTTTGGGGAAACAGCTGAGAAGCTTCTTCGGTCGGGCGTTTTCCTTCTGGAAGCATTTTGTCACGCCACTCCGAATTGAGGGTCAAAGGCAGACACACGGACCATGGGTGATACGCCCCTTTTGCGAATCTTAAATACCGATGTCGTTCATTGAATGAAAGCTTTGAAAACTCAGCGCGTTCTTCGTCGTTGATTTCATTCTCGGCGGTACCGACGTCTTTGAACGAGTGGTTGTACAGTTCGAGCTCGGCATCGCCGCGGGTCAATTCGTACCCGGGGCTTAAGAAAATATTCTTAGACTTAGCCAGTCCAAACATAATCTCACGATCGATGAGTTTGTAATCTTCATCTTGAAAGAGAGCTGTTTGATCCAATATGGGCTGGTTGTTGAAAGTAAACATCACGCAATTACACGTGATGGCTTGCCGGAAATCAACTTATGGTCGAATGAGCGCCGCTTCCGCTTTTGCGATTTGTTCGAGAACCGCCTTGGGTGCGGTTCCCCCCTCGGAAAGGCGTGCGCTCATCACGTACCGATGACTTAAGACGCGGCGAGATTCGGCATCAAAACGTGGATCAATTGTCTTTAGGTCGTCGACACCCATGTCTTCCAGCTTCAGCTTTGATTCTATGCAGCGCCGAACGACGTGTCCGACCACCTCGTGGGCTTCACGAAACGGAACGCCTTTGCGTGCGAGATCGTCTGCGAGATCGGTCGCGTTCGAAAAGTCGCCCGAAAGGGACGCACGCATGCGGTCGCGATTGAATTTCGCGTCGAGCAGCATGTGGTTCATCAATCTCAGTGAGCCCCGCACCGAATCGAGCGCATAAAACACCGGCTCTTTGTCTTCTTGAAGATCGCGGTTGTACGCGAGCGGAAGTCCCTTGAGCGTTGTCGCAAGTTGTACCAATGCACCAATGGCTCGGCCCGTTCGCCCGCGTATGAGTTCGGCGACGTCGGGATTTTTTTTCTGCGGCATTATGCTCGAGCCTGTCGTGACAGAATCGCTAAGTTCAACAAAACCGTGTTCAGGTGCTGACCAAATGACGAGTTCTTCTGAAATACGCGACAAGTGAAGTGCGACGAGGCTCAAATGACTTACGAATTCAAAAGCGAAGTCGCGATCTGAAACGCCATCGAGAGAATTTTCACAGGGTCGAACAAACCCAAGATCTCTAGCAACCCGCTGTCGATCGAGAGGAAACGATGTGCCCGCGAGGGCGGCAGAGCCCAGAGGCATCACCAGGCATCTTTTGCGCCACTCCGAAATGCGTTCGCGGTCGCGTTCGAACATCCAGAAGTAGGCGAGCAAGTGATGCGCGAGACTAACGGGTTGTGCATGTTGGAAATGAGTAAGTCCCGGCATCAACGTTTCTGTTTCCGACTTAGCTCGATCAAGCAGCATGTTTTGCAAATCAAGAAGTTCTGCAATCAATTGCTCGCCTTCGCGTGCCAGCGTCAGGCGAAAAGCCGTGGCCACTTGGTCGTTGCGGCTGCGCGCGGTGTGTAGGCGACCCGCAGTTGCGCCGATCACTTCTCTTAACTGAATTTCGATGAAACTGTGCACGTCTTCGACGTCGCTCGGGAATGGATTCTCGCCAACGTTCAGCGCTGTTTGAATTTTTAGACGAACGGTTTTTAGTCCATCGATGATTTCGGTTGTGTCGCTGTTCGAAATAATACCCTGTGCGCCGAGCATACTCGCGTGCGCAATGGATCCGTCGATGTCCGCTCCCCAGAGGCGCCAGTCGATACCAATTGAGGTAGTAAAGCTGATAACATCTTTAGACGGGCCGCTTTCAAAGCGGCCACCCCAAAGTTTTCCTTCATACCCAGTTGCGCCTTTGGTCCCGTCGTTACTCACGTCTTCGAGCTCGATGGTTTCTCGTTCGGCCCGTTGGCCGACAGTTTGTCCTCTAGTGCGAGGAACATCCGCGCCTGAAGGCCGAACATTTTCACAGAGCCCGTGCTTTCGCGCTGGTCAAACGTGGTCGTATCGAATGATGCGAGATCCTCCGAGTAAAGCGCCCACTTGCTCTCTCGACCCGTTACGGTCGGAACGCCTTTGTAAAGAGACATACGAACGTCGCCTGTGACGCGTTCTTGAGTTTTGTTGATGAATGCTTCGAGGTCTGTTTTGAAGGGGTCCCACCACAAACCTTCGTACGCGAGCTTCGACCATTCTTGATCGACGGTCTTTTTGAAACGAAGTTCGTCGCGAGTGAGAACCAACGCCTCTAATGCTCCGTGCGCTTTTAGCAGAACCGTGGATGCTGGGCATTCGTAGTTCTCGCGAACTTTCAATCCAAGCATTCGATCTTCCATCACATCGATTCGGCCAATGCCGTTGTCGCCCGCAATTTTGTTTAAGTGTATGACGAGTTTCGCCGGCGACATTTTTTCGCCGTTCAGTGCGACGGGAACGCCTTTTTCAAACGTCACGGTCAAAGTTGATCGAGTGTTGAGGGCGTTCTCAGCCGACTTCGTCCACATAAAGATTTCTTCAGGTGGAGCGTAGTTCGGTTCTTCTAAACGTCCGCCTTCGATCGAGCGGCCCCAAAGGTTTTCATCGATCGACCAAATTTTATTGAGTGATTGCTGAATCGGAACGCCGTGCTTTTGTGCGTACTCAATTTCCCACGAACGCGTCAGATTTTTCTCGCGAATAGGAGCGTGAATAAGCGCGTCGGGCATTTGTGCACGAATTGTGTACTCGATGCGATATTGATCGTTTCCTTTGCCCGTGCAGCCGTGCGCGAATGCATTTGCTCCGACTTTTTTCGCAATCTCCACGGCTTTCGCCGCGATAATTGGGCGAGCAATGGAAGTGCTCATTGGATAGCCCTGATATTCGCCGTTCGCTTTCAACGAAGTGAAACAAAAGTCGCGAGTGAACTCTTCTTTTGCATCCACTGTATAGTGGGTCGTTTTCATCGTAGCCGCTTTTTCTTCGGCTTGATCAATGTCCGCCTGCGGCTGTCCGACGTCGACGGTGACCGTGACGACTTCGGTGTAGCCGTACTCTTCTTTCATCATTGGAATGCAGATCGACGTATCAAGCCCACCCGAATAAACGAGGACAACTTTTTCTCCGGCTTTTCCGCTCTTTTTGTTTCCAGATGCGCTCATACGATCTCCTATCTTCATCAAGAACCTCCGCGACAATCCGGATGGCCCGTTGTGCCTAATTATGCACTAAAGTACGATTATACGTTGACTTTTCTGCATAAACAAGGATATTAATGCATGTACGTGCATAAAAATGCCTAACGCGTAAGCGGAAGGTTTGAACTTTAAACTGCAGAAGAAAGCTAGAAGAAATGACCGGTCGGAGCAACATGATAGGCAAAGAAACAGTCGCAGTTCTTGGAGCACGGGGTTACTCGGGCGCTGAACTCGCGCGCTTGCTCCTCAAACACCCGAAGGCGGATCTGACGGGACTCTTTGCGACGCAAAGCTTCTCGTCAGGCGACCTTTTGCCTGAGTTCACGAAAGCGCAGGCGGCCGCACTTCCAGGACAATCGATGGAACAGTTCCAAACACTTATCGAAGGAGCAAAGGCACCGTTCAATACGGTGTTTTTGGCAACTCCTGCGGAAGTTTCGCTCGAGTGGGCACCTAAGCTTTTGAAAAGAGGCATTCGAGTCATCGATGTTTCGGGAGCGTTCCGCTTGAAGGGTTCGAACGAGGCTGAATCGAAGGCGTTGTATACTAAGTGGTACGGTTTCAACCACACAGCAACAGGTCTCGTGCAGGAAGCTGACTACGGACTGGTTCCGTTCGCAACGGGCGAACCGAAGTCAGGTCTTGTTGCAAATCCAGGATGTTTTGCGACAGCCGCAGCGCTTGCGATGGTCCCGCTTTACAAAGCGGATCTCGTTCGGCTCGACACGGTTTCAATCGACGCCAAATCGGGAACGACGGGTGCTGGCAAAAAGGCGGAAGAGCGCCTTCTTCATGCCGAAGTTGACGGTGGCTGCTTGCCATATCGCATCGGCCGCCACCAGCACGAGCCGGAAATCGCTGAAGCGGTCAGCCGCTTTGGTCTGGGAAATTCGAATCGTGTTAGCGATGTTAGCTTTTCGTTTGTGCCGCATCTTTTGCCGGTCCGTCGTGGAATCATCGTGTCTGTGCATGCACGACTAAAACCTGGTGTGACAGATGCTCAAGTGTCGCGGGCTTTCGAACAAGCTTACGGAGATTATCCGTTGATGCGAATGGCGTCGCTGCAGAATAAAGGCGCGGAAGCCGAACTTGTGCTTCGTCGCGTGGTGGGCTCTGCCCGCACTGCGATCGCGTGGCACGTGCGCGGTGATCAGCTCGTTGTATTTTCTTTGATCGACAATTTGCTCAAAGGCGCAGCTTCACAAGCTGTCGAGAATTTTAATCGTTTTACTGGTCTGCCTGTAGAGACCGGTCTTACTGAAAGTGAGGGTGTATTATGATGACACCTGGACCTGGCATCGCGAGAACTCCGCTTCCTCAAGGTTTCACCGCTTCAGGTGTTAACTGTGGCGTGCGTCGTTACCGTCCTGACCTCGGTTTGATTCTTTCGGATCGGCCCGCGGTTGCGGCAGGGGTTTTTACTGAAAACCGCTTCGCAGCGGCACCGGTACACTATTGCCGATCAATTCTTCCATCGTCGTCGATTCGCGCGATCGTAACCAACTCGGGTCAAGCGAACGCAGCGACTGGCCCGGAAGGTGTTGAGAACAACAAAAACTTCGCGTTTGAAGTGGCGAAAGAACTTGAGTGCTTTCCGCGCGAGGTCCTCGTTGCGTCAACTGGAGTCATTGGACCGCAGCTCGACATGACGAAGATTATCGCAAGCATTCCTGAACTCGTCGATCGTACGACGGATACCGCAGAGAATTTTTCTCTGGCGATTCTCACGACCGATCTTGTTCCAAAAACGGTGACGACCGAACTCGAGCTTTCGGGCGGAAGCGTTCGCATTACTGGAATTTGCAAAGGTTCTGGAATGATTCATCCAAATATGGCGACCATGCTCGGTTACCTCTTAACGGATGCAGTGATTCCCGTTGGCAAGGCGCAAGCGTTATTGAAAGACGCGACGGACATCAGCTTCAACATGATTTCTGTCGATGGCGATACTTCGACGAATGACGCCGTTTTCTTTTTAGCAAACGGTGCAGCAGGCGTCGCCATCGAGACGGCAGAAGACGAAATGAAGTTTCAGGGAGCGCTGCGCGAAATTTCGATCTTGCTGGCGCAGTCGATTGCGATTGACGGCGAAGGCGCAACGAAGCTTGTCGAGATTCGCGTGAAGGGCGCGCCTGATATGGCGACGGCTCGTCGTGCAGCTCGTGGTGTGACTGTTTCGCCATTGATAAAAACAGCAATGCACGGGGAAGACCCGAACTGGGGTCGCATCATCGCGCGCCTTGGCGCCGAGCAAGTTCCAGAGATGGCACTCTCGCGTTTGACGCTGACGATGCAAGGTGCCGTTTTGTTCGCAAATGGACGACCACAGATTTTTGAAAAATCAGAAGTAAAACTGCTTTTGAAAAAATCGAAGATTTTGGTCGAGATCGATCTGAAATCGGGGAACGACGAAGCCACGGCGTGGGGCTGTGATCTTTCGAAGAAGTACGTCGACATTAACACGGAATACACGACGTAACGTCGCAATACCGAGTACACACGGAGACCACGACATGAACGGCGCGAGCGTGAAACCGAATTCCTCAAGCAAATCTTCGACACCTGTTCCAAAAGAGGTGCTGGCGTCGCTTGGCTATGTAAAGCAGTTCACCGGTAGCACTGTCGTAGTGAAACTCGGTGGCTCGATTTTGCAAGACAATGGATTGCTCTCGCAAATTTGCGAAGATATCGCGCTCGTTCGCGCCGTCGGCGTGAAAGTTGTTTTGGTTCACGGCGGTGGTCCTGCGATCAACGAAGAGCTGACCCGTCGAGATATCAAGTGGGAATTTGTCGATGGCCTGCGCGTGACAACGCCCGAGATGATGGCTGTCATCGAAACCGTGCTTTGCGGAAATGTGAATCGTCGTATCGTGCGCGCTCTCAATCACTCGGGGCTTCGCGCCGTTGGTTTTTCAGGGATGGATGCAGGCACCCTTGTGTGCAAACAGGCCGATAAACGCCTGCAGCTTGTTGGTGAAATTGAGCG
>JAYSST010000385.1:0-3516 GCA_043720435.1 Bdellovibrionales bacterium | reverse complement strand
TTCTTTCTCCCCGCCACGTCGCCCAAGGGGTCGAAGGCACACTCGTCTCAAAACTTTTTGGAACGGGTCCGAATGAACGCGTTGAGGTGCGTGCCACTGAAAGCCTTCCTTGCTTTGATCAGTCGATTGCAAGTGCGAACGGTTCCCGTGAGCCGCACTTTGAAGTAAAATTGCGTTTTTTTGGAATTCGTCACAAACAGCTTTTAGAACTTCGTAAATGGATCGTTGCGCACCTTCCGCACGGACTCCCAGAAATTACTCGGTCCGAAAAAGAACCGCCGTCGATAGCGAACATCGCTCTGATTTCGCCGCAAAAAGAATTTGCCTCGATGATTCGGTCCTCTTTGGAAAATCTGGCGCACACTGAGATCAGAGAATTTCAGGGTTTTAAACGCTTCCGCGCTTCACTCGACATAGCGAAGCCAAATGCAAAAGCCGCCGCCACGGAGGACGGACCGCTTTCGGCGTTGTCTTGGTCCAAAGAATTCGTTGGACCACGAACTCGCACCGAAATGATTCCAGTCTTTCCTCACTCAGTCACAACTCTCTCGGTTCGAATGCAGACCGACGCGACTCCGATGCATGTCGTAAAGATTCATCCATCGCTCGTCAGTCATGAAACGTTGATGGGTATTCCCACCGAAACGTGGTCTCGCGACGCTGCACCACTCACTGCTGCACTTGGGGAATCCGATCGAGAAGCATTTTTGGAAGCGCTTGAATGGGTTGTTTCCAACTCGACCGGAACTCATCGACCCGAAGTTCAAATCGTGGCAACGTTAAGTTCGAATCCTTCAAGCCGGCTACTCATGGTTTTGAAACTTTCAGTTCTCGAAGTTACCACGCCAGCGCATTCGGCACTCGTTAAAATTCAGATCGAAGAAGCGAACGAAGCCAAACTTAAAAAAGCGGTGAGCCCCACTTCGATGGATCGTCCTAATTTTGAAGCGGTCTTACTTGACGCCTCGTTGCTGGGTTTTGATTTAAAAACGAGAGTAAAATCGGTCTCGGATTGGCTCGAACAGTTCGACGTGAAGAATCGATTCGGGACTCGGCCACCGTTAATTGTTTTTAACGCCAAAGAAGAACAAGTCGCCGCTCAAGACTTCCGCGGCACTCGAGTTCGACAGCTCGTATATGATTTTACGGACCGTCGGTATCAAGCCGAACTCTTTATTTCGATGTCCCGACCAGAACTTTGGACGTCTCCACAGTTGGCTGTCGCCGGTTTAAAAACCGACTTGCGGGCGTTCTTGGGACGGCCAGCCCATGCTGCTGCGGTCAGTGAGGTCAGTCTCATCATCACCGATCGCTCGCCCATGAAAAAAGGCTCTGAGTTACTCGTCATGAGCCCACTTTGGTCGAAGGCGCCAGAAGGTTTATGGGCGCGGTTAAGATCGGCGACACCGAAGGGCGAAGGACAGTTCGCTAACGAATTCATATTCTTCGGCGCCAGCGACACGGTTCAAAAAGAAATAAGGAAATTCGCGCGCGAGGACTACATAAAGAAAAAAGCTCAAGGACAATCCTAAGCCGCGCTTAGGTCAAAGTTTTCCGATCACTTGCGCCCACTTTCTGATAGAAGCATCGCATGCAATACTCCACCAACCGGACCGCTCGAATTCTGCTACAGACTCTAGGCTTTGTCAGCCTTGCTCTGGGATTCGCGGGCGCCGTTTTGCCGCTGCTTCCGACGACACCGTTCATTCTTCTCAGCGCGTGGTGCTTCGCCAAGTCGTCTCCGCGTTGGCACGCCTATGTTAAAAATCATCGTGAATTTGGTCCACTGCTGACGAACTGGAAAAACAATCGCTCGATTTCATTGCGACACAAAATCGTAGCCGCGTCGATGGTGATTGTTTCCATCTGCGGCATCCTGCTAACTGAACGACCATGGGCGCTTAAGGTTGGCCTCTCGATTGGACTTTCGTTCATCCTGATCGGGCTGTTGTTCGTCAAGACCGCATCGCGTCCGCAATAATACCCAGTTTGAATTCAATTAAAATCATGAAGGTTGGTGCTTCTCGTTGACCCAGCGACTTTGAAAAGGTCCGATCACAAAATGGACTTAATCGCGATCTCCATTCGTCGTCCCGTCTTTGCTTGGATATTGATGAGCGCCCTAATTATTTTCGGCGGGATTTTAGCAACTCGACTTGGCGTTAGCCAACTACCAGATGTCGACTTTCCAGTATTATCCATAAGTGCGACATACGAAGGAGCTGCTCCGGAGGTCGTTGAATCGGAACTGATCGATCCGATCGAACAGCAATTGCTTTCAATTGAAGGCATTAAACAAATGCGATCTTCGGTGCGACAAGGCGGCGGAACTGTATCGCTCGATTTCGATATCGAACGCAATATCGACGTTGCGCTTCAAGAAGTCCAAGCGGCGCTCTCAAGTGTTCGTCTCCCAATTGGCGTCGATCGTCCGATCATTCGTAAACAAAATCCGGAAGAACAGCCAATCATGTTCCTTTCCATTTCGGCGGACAAACCACTGCGCGAGGTGGTTTCATTCACCGAAGACGCCATTTTAGATCAGTTTCGATTTATTCCCGAGATCGGCGAAGTCTCGATTGGGGGATTCTCGTCGCGGAATCTCCGAATTTGGCCAAATCTAAAAGAACTTACAAAACGAAACCTCTCGGTGCTCGATCTGGTCGACGCGGTGACAACTGAACACGTGGACACCGCAGCAGGGCAATTCTCGGATGGAAAAACCGAACGGCGTGTTCGCTGGCTCGGCGAAGCAACATCGCCCGATGAAGTTGGCAACATCCGGATTCTCAGACGTGCGGGCGGCGGCATCATCCACGATGCCAATATTCGCATCAGCGATGTTGCCGAAATCGAAGATGGCCTAACTGACATTCGGCGCATTGCGCGCGTGAATGGCAAAGATGCTATTGCGATCGGCATTCGAAAAATGCGTGGCGGAAACGAAGTTGAAGTTGCACACGCCGTCCACAAAAAAATTGCCGAGCTCGCACCAGAATTGAAGGCGAAGGGATACAACTTAGGAGTCAACGTCGATTTCACTCGCCCAACCGAGGCCGTTGTTAAAACTGCTTACGAAAAACTTTTCGTCGCAGGCGCTGTGACCATCTTGATTTGTTTTTTGTTCTTAGGAAGTTTTCAAGCCGCTGTGAATATTCTGTTTTCCATTCCGACATCTATCGTCGGCACTTTCATTATTCTTTATTTCGCGGGCTTTACACTTAACTTGTTCTCGCTTCTCGCTCTCACGCTGGGGATATCGATCGTCGTTGACGATGCCATCATGTTGCTCGAGAACATCGTCCGCCACCGAAGAATGGGCAAGCCGCCTGCACAAGCGGCCTATGACGGTGCTGTCGAAATTCTTCCTGCCGCCACTGCCGCGACTCTTGCGGTCATTGCTGTCTTCCTTCCGGTCATCTTCATGGATGGCATCACCGGCAAATTCTTTTTTCAATTCGGTGTGACGATGTCTGCGGCCGTCGCGCTCTCATTGCTTGAAGCAGTCACGATTAC
>JAYSST010000384.1:0-9174 GCA_043720435.1 Bdellovibrionales bacterium | reverse complement strand
AGTTTGAACGCACAACCTGGTCGGTGGTAACGCCGTTACCGCCGGACTGACCAAATGCGTAGTCGCCGAGATTCGAGTATCCGAAACTGCCGCCGAAGTAAGTCGCAACGGTTTCACTTTTCAGGTCAAAGGTTCGCGCTTGGGCTCCACCGGCTGCGAAAAAACCAGCAACTAAGACCGCGATAACCTGAATAGACAGCCGGTGCGATGCCTTTGGGATCGTAAATTTCGCCATGAGTTTATCTTAGAATGGTTTCATGGTTCTTCGCAAATTTCTTCAATGGTCCCGCTTTGGCTCTAGGTCGAAGTCGCCCCAAACCGCTCTTCAACCTGAGAACGAACCTGTGCAGGTGACGAAAACGGGCACAAGCTTGGCAACCCCGAACGCGGGAACCTTCCTCACTATAGTTTCGGATTCACAAGGGGTATTTGAAAATGGTCCACGCTCGAACAATCTTTCGACACTTTTATTTCGTCGCTGGTGCACTCTTAATCACCGCATCGCTTCTTTCGAATTTGGGGTGCGCCAAAGAAAATAAGAATCAAGCCGCACCCGCAAACGTTGCGGTTACGCCGATGGACTCTTGCGCCGCAGGCAATACCTACCAGGGCAATCAATGGACTCACACTCCGTATGCGCAAGTGAACGCAGTTCCCTACGGACACGGTATGCACGGTTTTCATCACAACCGCCAATTTGCAACTCAAGGATTTTGCGGTTGCCCTCACGGAACACAGCCGATGTGCGACGGGTCCGTTGGCGTGATCTGTATTCCGGGACAAGTTCTGACTTCGCACAGCGACATTGCTTGGTACCACCACGGTAGCCAGGGTTTTGCGTTCTCGGGTTTTGGCGGTTACACGGATTATGGAAACGTTTATCAGCCACCGTATGGACCGCAGTACGAGCCGCCGGTGCAACGTTATCCACGCTCTCGATATCGACATCGTCAGCCGGTTCCCCCTGCTCCACCAACAGTCGTTTCGCAGAACTGCGCGACGCAAATCGGGCAAACTTGCACGGTCGGAGTAAATTCTTGCGGGCCAAACTCTGTTTGTAGTCCGATGGGACCGGGTCAACCGGTCGGAATTTGCACGCGGTAACGCCAGTGTCCTCACTTCGCCGAGTCTTAGCTTCGGTATTTACGACTGCACGCGAATGCTCCCGCGACGCGTTTGTGACTTGGATCGTTTTCCTCGTCGTGCAAGCCGTGGCACTTCACTTCATGGTCGAAGGTTTTTAATCGGACCCGCGGGGCGTCCGCCGGATGACCGCCCGCGCAAGAGCTGAAAAAGCTGAATTCGTGCGCGGCGTTATAGTGACGAGCTTTTGATTTGTGATAAACCAGAATGACTATGGCAAACGCAACCGGCTCGCTGACCAACCCGCTTCTTGAACTCTCGACACGACCCTTCGGCGCCTTCGCTTTCGACAAGGTTGAAAAGGCGCACTTTAAGCCTGCACTCGGCGAAGGAATCCGCATCGCGAATGCGGCCTTCGATAAAATTCGCGCAGATGCGCGTCCTGCCACTTTTGAAAATACGATCTTAGTCATTGAGACAGCGCCAGAAGTTGTAAACCACGTTGGCAAAATATTTTTTAATCTCGTCGGAACAAACAGCGATGAAGAGATGCAGAAAATCACAAAAGAGATTTCTCCCGTGCTCGCTTCGTTCTCGAGCGATTTACTGTTGGACGGTGCCATTTTTGATCGTGTGAAGGCCGTTTGGGACACTCGCAAAGAAGTGGGCCTCAAAGGCGAAGAGCTGCGCCTGACCGAAAAAACGTATCGCGAATTTGCGCGTAACGGCGCTCTGCTAGACAAAGCTAAGAAGTCACAGTTGCGCGAACTCGACCAGCAGCTGTCGACTCTAAGTCCGGAGTTTAGCGACAACGTTTTGAAAGCAACCAACGATTACAAACTTGTTATTGAGAAACGTGCAGACCTTGAGGGCCTACCAGAATCCGCGGTTGAAGCTTATGCCGAAGCCGCAAAAGAAGCTGGCATCGAGGGCGCTGGAACAACGAAATGGCTCGTGACCCTGCATGCGCCAAGTTTTATGCCCATGATGACATATTCTTCGAAGCGAAAGCTTCGAGAGGAGATATGGCGAGCGTACAACGCGCGCGCAGTGAATGAAAACCCGGCGGTGCTTACCAAAATCGTGTCATTGCGTCACCAGCGCGCAAAACTTTTGGGCTATGACACCCACGCCGCGTTCGTTCTTGAAGAGCGCATGGCTGCCACTCCAATCGGAGTAAACTCTTTCCTTGAAAGACTTTTGGTGAAAGTCATGCCTGCAGCGAAGCGGGATCTCGAGGATATTAGAAAATTCAAAAAAGAAATTTCGGGCGACGACTCGCTTTACCCATGGGATTACGCGTTCTGGTCAGAAAAATTGAAGATGAAGCTTCACGACCTCGACGAAGAGCTATTGCGCCCGTATTTCCAACTTGAAAACGTCGTAGACGGCGTTTTCGAACACGCACGCCGTCTCTATGGAGTGACGTTCAAGCCAGTCACAGGGATCCCCGTTCATCATCCGGACGTCAAAACTTTCGAGTTGATCGACGATGCGACCGGAAAACACGTTGGTCTTTTCTATGCCGATTTTTTTCCACGACCTTCGAAACGAAGCGGCGCTTGGATGACCTCGTTCCGTGAACAGGGTTATTACGAGTGGACGGCTCAGGGTAAAGGAACCGTCGAACGTCCGCACGTTGCGATCGTCTGCAATTTTACGAAACCGACGGCGACGGCTCCCTCACTCTTAACTTTGGAAGAAGTGAAGACCTTGTTCCACGAATTCGGACATGCTCTTCACGGGCTGCTATCGGACTGCAGGTACGTCAGCCTCGGTGGAACCAACGTCTTCTGGGACTTCGTCGAACTTCCTAGCCAGATTATGGAAAATTGGGTTGGTGAAAGAGAGTCGCTGGCCGTATTCGCAAAACATTATAAAACGGGTGAAACTATTCCTATTGAACTCACTGATAAGATTAGAAAGAGCGCTCAGTTTCAGGCGGGCTACTTCGCCATGCGACAAATTAATTTCGCAACACTCGATATGGCATGGCACTCGACAGATCCCGCTTCAATCAGCGACGCCATCAGCTTTGAACGATCAGTGACGGCACCGACATCGCTCTTTGCGGCGATCGACGGTACAAACTCTTCCGCTGCATTCTCGCATATTTTTGCGGGTGGATATTCTGCAGGTTATTATTCGTACAAGTGGGCCGAAGTCTTGGACGCCGATGCTTTCGAATATTTCAAAGAGCACGGCCTTTTCAACAAGGACGTCGCGAAGAAATTTCGCGATCACGTTCTATCGAAAGGTTCGTCCGAGGATCCAATGGAACTTTACAAAAAATTTAGGGGCCGTGAACCCGATCCCGATGCACTTTTACGCCGGGACGGGCTGATCTAGTGGCAAAATCGAAATCTTCGAAACCGCGAACGACTAAGAAACAGCGCTCGACTCTTGATAACCGGGTAATCGCAATTCTCTATCGCCCGCATTCTCCGCTCGCCGTTCAAAAAGCGAATGAGCTCGCGTTGTGGCTTCGCGAGCAGGGTTCTGAAGTTCTTTCGAGCCCGGGACAGAAATTGACCGGCGTCTCTAAGCAAGTCTCGAACAAAGAGCTGGATCGTCTCGATCTCGTCGTTGTCCTTGGTGGTGACGGAACTTACCTCGGCGCCGTGCGAATGTTGGGAGTTCACGCCGTTCCCGTGCTCGGCGTAAACATGGGTTCGCTCGGTTTTTTAACTCAAACCCGAGTCGAGGATCTTTTCACAACGGTGATCGCGACGCTTGCGAACAAAATGGATTTCAGTCCACGATCGATGCTCTCGATCCAAATTAATCGCAAGGGTAAAACACGCAGTCAGCATATCGGTCTTAACGACGCCGTTCTCGAGCGCGGTTCGATCACTCACCTCATCAACCTCGAGATTCACAGCGAGAAGCATCTGGTCGGCGAAGTAAAAGCTGATGCTCTCATCATCGCAACGCCCACGGGTTCCACCGCCTACAATCTCGCGGCCGGCGGACCGATCTTGCACCCTGAAACTCGTTCGATTGTTGTGACACCTGTATGTCCGCACGCGCTGACCAGCCGTCCACTGATTTTTCCCGACGATCAACGATTGAAATTTCACATCACACAAAAGGACAAAACGGCGATTCTCACGGTCGACGGTGCTCAGTGTGGTGAAATCACGCACGAGGATGAAGTTTTGATCACTCGCTGTGCGGTCGATCACATCAGCATCCGTAAGCCTTCACATAATTTCTTCCAACTGCTGCGCGAGAAACTCAAATTCGGCGAACGGAACTAAGGGAATAATATGTTAGACGAGCTGCGCGTTTCCAATTTCGCAATCATCGACAATATCCAGTTGAACTTTCGCCCAGGACTGAACGTCTTGAGCGGCGAAACTGGCGCAGGAAAATCGATATTGCTGAAAAGCTTAGGCCTTTTGATGGGCGACAAAGCTGATGCGACAGCCATTCGTTCGGGCGCGGACCAAGCGTTGATCGAAGGCTCGTTCGATCTTAGACAACGCCCTGACATCCGCGAACGCCTGTCGAACATGGGAATCGAGTCGACTGAGGACTCCATGGTCGTACGTCGTATCGTCGCCCACGGATCAAGAGCGCGGGTGTATATCAATGGTGCCCTCTCAACGCTCGCAGCTCTGCGCGAAGTCGTTAGTCCGCTCGTGGAAGTTACTGGACAAGCCGTGCCACTGATCGAAATGACTGGTCAGCACGACAACCGCCATCTGCTTTCGAAATCTTACCACCTTGAACTGCTCGACCAGTATGCGGGTACTACTTCGCATCGGGCCGAGTTTTCGGCTTTGTTTGCGCGACACCGGGATGTTGAAGCGGAACTCGAACAGATTCGATCGGACGAACGAAACCGCGCGCTTAAACTCGACTTTCTAATTTTCCAGCGGGACGAAATCAGCGCCTTAGAGTTGTCACCTGGCGACGAAGTCACAATCGAGACAGACGCTAAACGCCTGAAGCATTCGACGCGTCTCACTGAATTTGCGGCCTCTGTCGAAAACAGCCTTGATGGCGACGAGGACTCGGTACTCTCGCGCATTCACGCGCTTGTCACAAAAGCCACCGAGCTTCGCAACCTCGATCCTGGACTCATCGAAAAAATGGGTCCACTCGAGCAGGTTCGCTCGCTCATACAAGATGTCGTTTATGAATTTCGCGATTACGGACGAAGCATCGAGTCTGACCCTGCCCGACTCGAAGAACTTGAATCGAAATTAAGTCGTCTGCGCCAGCTGCAAAAGAAGTACGGCACGACGGCCTCCGAGATCCTCTCGGCCCTCGAGGCGACGCAAACCGAAATTTCGCTTCTCGAGGCCAGTGACGACCGCATTCTTAGCCTCGAAACCGAAGCGCGCGTACTCGCATCGAAAATGATTAAATTGTCGAAAGAGCTGCACGACAAACGCGAGTCGGCTGCCGTGTTATTCACACGCGAGGTGAATACCGAGTTGCTCGAACTCAATATGAAGGGTGTTGAATTCGTTGTTCAGGTCACCCCGCTCGAGAATTTCGTTTCAACGGGATCAACCGACACCGAATTCATGACACGTACGTCGAAGTTAGACCTGCCGCGACCGCTCGGAAAAGCGGCCAGTGGTGGCGAGCTCTCGCGAATTTTGCTTTCGATCAAACAAATTGTTGGCGAAGGCGTTCACCCGCGCACTTACCTGTTCGACGAGGTCGACACCGGAGTTAGCGGCGAAACTGCCGAAAAAGTCGGACGTAAATTGCGGGCTATTGCACGGGGGCAACAGGTCATCAGTGTCACGCATCTGCCACAGGTGGCGGCGCACGGCGACGCGCACTTTTTCATTCAGAAATTACAAGGCAAAGACGCGCGGGCCAAGGGCGTGAGTATGGATGTGAGCGAACTCACCTCGGAAAATCGCGTTCGAGAGATCGCAAGACTCATCTCAGGCGAGAAGGTCACAAACACATCGCTGGCCCACGCAAAACAGCTGCTCTCAGAGGCCGCGACGCATCTCACTGCGATGGCACCATTGACCAAGAAAAAAACTCGGCCACCGGCAACGACAGCGCCTTCGAAAGTACGCCGTGAGTCACGGCTTGCCCGTTAGTTCAGACTTTGACAGCTTCTCGTCTTCGCAAGACAGAACCTGACGAAAACTTGAAGATCGCTTGAGGTCGGCTTATTACGCAATCACCGAAAAAACCGAACCCGTCGCCGCAAGCATCCGAGCAGGTTGCGAGTTTGGCCGCGTGGGGTATCGGGCCGAATTCGGCGCGCTTTCATGCGGCATTGTATTCTTATCATCGCGGTGATTACTCGACGGCACTTCCGGAATTCGAGCGGCTCGCCGACCGCTTTTACTCACAGAGAGACGGAAGCCGATTCATCGAATGCTCGGTTTACGTGCTGCGACTTCTGGCAGAACAGGAAGCCTTTGCTAAAGTCGAAAAAGTCGAAAGCCAGATCTTAAAATTTTTTGAGAAGACTCCGCACTCGGACATCGATCCTAAACTTTTGTCGCGCATGCATTACGTTCTCGGCATCTGTCTTGTGTATCGCGGCGACAAACATTTAGCTGCGATGGAGCGATTTCGTGAGTCGATCCAGTTTGCGATCGTGTGTGGGGACCGCTCGGCTCTCGCATGGCCGCTCTACGGGGCGGCGACCGTCCTTTATGCCCGCGACCGTTACGACGATGCACTTCGTGAACTCGAAAAACTTGAGACGCTGCTAAGTTGCCGCACAATTCCGGAACTTTCATCGTCTTCACTCTTGCTTCATTCGCTCATCCTCAGAAATCAAAAGCGGTTGGACGAATCTCTCGTTAAAGCGTGGGAAGCATTTGAATCTTTGAAGCAACAGCCGCATCTGGGGCTCTACCTTCATACGCTTGCGACGCTAGGGACGATTTTTCGTGAAAAAGGCGATCCCGCGACGGCTCGAATTTATCTCGATCTCGCGAGACGATCGCTGAAGCGAACCGAGTTCCCGCGCATTGCACGCATCGTGGATCAAGCTCTCGAGCAGCTGGGCGGAGAAACCACACTTTATGATCTCGCGCTAAACCTGAAGTCGGGAACGTTGCATGAGGCCCGTAAAGGTGAAGTTCGCTTCGATGGACGGTTTTTGTTGCGGGATCTTTTGTCAGTGTTTCTAAGATCATCGATTCAGACTCCGGGCGCGGTTCTCAAGAAAGAAGACCTTGTCCGCGAAGTCTGGGGTGAGTCCTACCGGCCGCAGAGCCATGACAATAAAATCTACGTCAATATCAAACGTCTGCGCCGATTGATCGAAGCCGAAGACGGCTCGACCGAATACATTCTGCGCGGCAAACAAGGTTATTACTTGAATCCCAAAGCTCGAGTGTCTTTGATAGAAAACCAATCCGGTTCACCAACGGAAAAATGAAGAGAAAGATGTCTCTATGAACCAAACCCTCCGTAAATTATTCCGTCAGACGGCCTATGGATTTGCAGTTCCCGTACTGCTTTGCCTTGGTGCAATCATGGTGACCCAAACAAATTTGATCGACCAGGCGAGCGCGTGTCGGGATTGTCCATTTCCGTCTCCGCTTGCAAGTATGCATTGGCTCATGCCAAGCGGACATTCCGAGATCATGGTTGAAGAGATCAATCTTGGCCGCGGTAAAATTCAAAGTGTTGTTCGACTGGTTGACGCCGCGACAGGCGAGCTTCTAGCGATCGGCCGACTAGATCATGCAAAAGGCCGAAAACGAATCAACGTGGATATTTACGACCAGGCAGGCGGAAAAATGCATGCCGAGGTTTATTATACGAACCGCGCTCGCAACCGAGTTCAAATCAGAATTACGTGCGACGGGTGCAACGTCGATGCAACCTTCCTGAATTAAGGAATCAAACAGGCATCCAGCTGCTGCTGCCTTCTTCGAGTAAGAAGGCTTGCGGTTGTTCATCTCTAA
Organism: Bdellovibrionales bacterium; assembly: GCA_043720435.1. GTDB lineage: Bacteria > Bdellovibrionota > Bdellovibrionia > Bdellovibrionales > JAMPXM01. The sequence goes on along the minus strand of JAYSST010000384.1, from coordinate 1,183 downwards.
ACCAACAACCGAGATTCACCGTTCTAATTTCGGTTACCGCAGAAGCAGCTGAAGTGTTGTTTGACACTCGCCACGAGAAATCATCGCGGACATGAACGTGGCCCGAGACAATCAAATCAAAAGGTTTCTGGTCGTAAGCTTTCGCCGCATGCGTGCGAATCATCTTTCGTATTGCTTCGCTATCACGCGCTTTCAATGAACTGGAAGTCCACTTGCGGCTCGATTTACTCATGCCGTTGCCGATGGCTTGAATAGTTGATCCTGGCAGAACATGGACAAGTGCTCGAATCGCCAAGTTTCGTAAAATACTGCGAAGAAACAGATAGCCCGTGTCGTTTGGATTCATTTGGTCACCGTGCTCGACACGAACTCGAGTTTTGCCTAGATCAAAATATTCCGGTTCGGTTTCAACACGGCAACCGAGTTCATCGGCCCAAAACTTTTGCAGATGAAGATCGTGATTACCTTCGAAATAAACGACTTCTACGCCATTACGCTTAATCTGCCGAATGAGATCGACAACTCCCTGAAAACGCATCGAGAAGAAAGCGTCGCCACCTACCCAAAGATCGAAAATGTCGCCAACTAAAAAAAGATGAGTTGTTCCGTCAGTGAGCCGCCCACGAAGAAAATCCTCGAACCGTTTCAGCCGAGGATCTCTCTGATCTAAAATGTGAATGTCAGAAACAAACCATGCTTTCACAAGCCCAAGCTACCACGAGAAAAATCTCAAGGCGAGCCTCGGCCCGCTTAGTTAAAGAACGTCGTAGCGGTCGAGCATCATCACCTTGTTCCAGGCGCTAGCAAAGTCGCGAACAAACTTCGCGTCGTCCGAAGCATAGACCTCAGCAATGTTGCGAAGTTCTGTGTGCGATCCGAAGATGAGGTCGACCGGGGTCGCAGTCCACTTTACAGCATTCGTTTTACGATCGAGTCCCTCGTAAAGCCCTTCGGTCTTCGCCTTTTGCCACTTCGTCGACATGTCGAGCAGGTTCACAAAGAAGTCATTGCTAAGAGTTCCTGGCTTGCTCGTAAAGACGCCGTGCTTTGATTGTCCTGAGTTGGCGTTTAAAACTCGAAGGCCGCCGATCAGAACCGTCATTTCGGGAACAGTTAAATTCAAGGCGTTTGCGCGATCGACAAGCATTTCCGTCGGAGACAGCGTACCGCCTTCGCTAAAGAA
>JAYSST010000383.1:0-1460 GCA_043720435.1 Bdellovibrionales bacterium | reverse complement strand
TCACAACATCCCGCCGCCGAAGATAGGGTCAGTATTTAACAAGTCTCGTAAGCAACCGTAGGCTTTGTTTCAATCGCGCTCGCGTCAACGATCACTCGAAAACAACGTCGAGCCGCGCTTGCGCCGATTTTTGTTTGTTCCCGTGCTGCGATTTGAGCCGCGCATCTTAGAAATTCTTCGGCGTACATTGCATTGCCGACTCTCGATGGTGCATTCGGATCTTTAACGTTCGCCTCATCGTAGTTTTCTTCTTCCGATTCGTCCTGAGTTTCGTTTTCGTCTGGAGCATCGCCGGTTTCGTCGGCTTTCGCTGGGCGGATGCGAAGGTCCCCGGATACACTGTTAAACTTAATCCGTGCGGTCCCTTTGCCGAGAGTAAATGCCGAGTTTTTCTTTGGTCGGAGTTTAGGGTTAGTGCCGCTGGGAAAAAGCGACGGAGCAATGCGAAGATCGCCCGACGTGGTCTGAAATTCGACGAGGGCGTCTACGGGTTCCGTCGCGCTGATTTTTGCATCGCCAGAAACTGTTGCGCCGTCAATCTCGAGGACACGATCTAGGCTCGTCAATTTCAAATCGCCCGAGACGCTGTGAAATTTTAAACGGTCGAAACGTCCGGGCCCTTTCAGGTCTCCGCTCACTGTTTCAACCGTCAGCAATTCAACTCGCGCCAGTGGATTCTCAGTGGTGAGAATTCGAACGTCGCCAGATTTTGACTGAACGTGAAGCGATGCAAGTGCGGTCGAAAGCTGAGTGTCTCCCGAGACAGTTTGAACTTTCGCGTTCAATATCGACTTCGGAATTCGAACTTGCAGCACGTTGTTTTTCAGTGATTTGTTGTTGTCGTCATTAAAATTGAAGACCATCCAGCCGCGCTTACCTACACGGCCGCCGCTCTTATCTTCTTGAGTCATAATCCGCAGAGTTTTGCCGCGAGTCGCGTCGATCAACACCGGCTCTTTAGGGTCGACTCGGTCGGTCTTAAGCTCGATTTCAATTTCGTTGCCGTTCGCGAGTTGTGAAACCTCGACATCGATCGCAACGGTTTCGAGTTCGACGGTGTCGAATGGATTCGATGAATCGACGGGAATCGATTTTTTGAAGACGGTGGTTTCACCGTTGGTACTGCCCTCAAAAAAGTTTCCAGACACTTTAGCATAATGGCGCGCAACACTTTCAGGAAAGGTGTGCGTATTCGATTGCTCGAGCCCCTTAGCTGCGAAATATGACAGTGTGAGAAAGACAAATCCGAGAACTGCGAAGATCGAGCTAAATTTAATGAGTTTCATGTTGATACCTTTCGTTCTGCGATGATGTCGAGATTCCAGCGAAGATAACGAACAGTGCCTTGTGCGATCCACGAAGTGACAACGGTCATCATCCCTAAAAATGCGAGGCTAAACATTGTAATAGAAATGCCTAGCAAAACAGACGAGGCGTGTGCCCAAGCTGACGCGCCGATT
>JAYSST010000382.1:0-3526 GCA_043720435.1 Bdellovibrionales bacterium | reverse complement strand
CCTTTTCTTCAGTAAACCTTTCAGCGTTGTCCATTATCCAGCGGTCTAATGCCGCTGGGATGTCTGCGTCCTCGGCACGCGATTTGGTATGTATCTATAAATGAAATCTTCCTGTCGAATCGCTCTTGCCTATACGGTGATATTTGTATCGATAGGCTGCGCACCACCAGGTTCAGACCCGGCCGCCCCCGAGGGTGTGCCCACGAACGCAGAGGCACCCCCCAGTGATCAGGCTACCCATGAAGGAACGACGGTTTTAGTTGGTTCGGATCGTTATTACGTTCGAGCATCGAGAACCGAAACACCGAAAACTGAGATCCAAGAACCGGTCAAAACAACCGAGCCGGCAGTAACGCAAACAATCGAACAAGAACCTAAAACGAAACAAAGCGTACCTTTGAAAACTCCGAAACCAAAGAGTGTTTCGAAACCGAAAGCCGTCGATATCGAATTTGTTTTATCGAAATCGAAGGACATTTCTGTTGGACTCGCGAGCGATGCCCCTGAAGGGCGAATGCAAAATGACGACGTTCCGTTTGTTCCTGCGTCGATCACGAAGGTACTTACCGCGGCGGCGGCGCTGCGCGGGCTTGGAGCCGAATTTAAATTTAAGACTCGAATCGGTTTTGATCTGAATTCTTCCGGACAAGCGACAAATCTAATTATTCATTCTGACGGCGATCCGACAATGGGAACCTCGATGTCCGAAGCGGCGAAGCCGACGCGAATGATCGACATTGTCACCGCGTTGAAATCAAAAGGCGTTCGAGAAATACACGGCAACATCACTTTGATTTCGCAAGATCCGCGCGTCGACGACGCCGTTTATGCGCAGGGAATTTCAGAGCGTGACGCGCGCGAGTGTTACGGTGCTATGGCTTCGACATTTAATTTCAATTCGAACTGCTCGGAAGTTCGGGTGAACGCAAAGAGTGGATTTCGCTGGGAAGGAGCGGGGGCCGGTGACGGACTTACGAATTCTGTCGAAACCTTAGTTGGCAATCGCACAAGCCTTTCTCTTTCGGCGATGTTTTCACCCGAGCGAATTCTTCGAGGCTTCACTCTGCGCGGCACTTACATCGCGAAAACTCCGAAAACGTTACAGCTTCGATTGCCTGTCGCGAACGCAGTCGGATGGTATTCCGGAGAGCTTTCGAAGGCGTTGCGAGCCAATCAAATCGCCCTGCACAAGTGCGTCGTGAAGTCTGCTAAGACCGCGACCGAAAGATCTTCCGCGATGACTGAGCTTGCACGATTCGGTTCGAATGTTGTGATCATCGAATCGCCGTCGCTTGCAGCAATCTTGGAAGAGATGAATAAACATAGCGACAACTTTTTAGCTGACTCTTTGTTCAAAGCAATCGGTGCTCGTTTCACAAAAAACGAACCGATCTTGGCTATCGCGAGTCAGCGAAAAGTTCGAGAATCGCTCGAACATTGGTTGACTGCCGATGGCCATAGAAATTGGAAGGATGAGTTTCAGGTTTACGATGGTGCCGGTCTTTCTATAGACAGCCGTGCGACTCCACGAGCTTTCTTGGCAGTCCTTCGGCAACTTGCGAAAGAACCCAACTTTCCAGCGCTGTGGAATTCGCTGTCAGTTGCGGGCGTCGATGGGACCCTTGGTGATCGGATGAAGCAGACTTCGGCGGCAGGCAAAGTTCGCGGCAAAACCGGCACGTTGACCGGCTCTTATCAATTGGTCGGATTCATTCCGAAAGTAGGGAGATCGACGACAGAGTATGTTCCGTTTGTTATTTTGACGGCTACAACGAGTCAAAACCGCAATGTCGTTAGAAGGTTTCAGGATGCAGTCGTCGTGAAATTATACGAGACGATTAATTCCGATAACTAGCTCGTTTTAAAATACGATGGGTTGCTTTAGCTCGTTCATCGCCTTAAGCCCACCGACGACATAAAAAAGGTTGCGATAGTTTTGTAACCGCAAATTTCTTATGACCCAAAGCGGAGCTGCGTCCGACTCGTCATTTCCAAAAATAAAAAGTGGAATATTTCGTGACGTTGGAAGTCGGCTAAAGTCGAACTTCGCCCCGATAACAACCGATGTCGTCAGGTCTGGACGGTATTTTGTTTGATAAGGATTCGAAGAAATGAACGGAGCGAAAACAGCTCCATCGTATGCCCCGCCTGCCGAAATGTTGCGACGATCTCTGGCGTCGACAAGAATCGGTTTTTCCATCGGCAGCGCCGATTGATAAAAGAGCTTCGAAATATTTGCAGGCAGGACGGCCTCTGCACCGACCACGTAGCTGGGAATCTTCGTTCGATCTAAAGTAGGCATCGTCGGGGTGAACGAAATGTGGAGTGCCAGAGTTTCACGACTTCGAAGCGGCGCAAGCTCGAGGTTTCCCAAGTAAATCACATCGTCGGATAAGAGATTTAGAGCATCCCGGAATTTTGAATTAGTGGCTGAACTCATTGGATCAACTATTCGGTTGATGACGACTTCCCCAACGAGTTCGTAAACCTTTTTTCCACGAACCAGATCGTCAATGCCCAGTGTGAGCTTGCTGTTCAGGGCGTAGCAACGCAGTTGCCGTTTTGATACGAACAACACGTTCGACGTGCCGCCAATGATCGACTGGGCGTAATCCTGGGGGACAAAGATCGCCTGAGACGGTTCAGCCGAGACACACGCCTCTGTCGACGCTCGGTCGGCGAGACCTGCGAGCTTTACGGCCTTATCCCAACCCTCCACCGTTATGAACGTTCGAAGTTTTTGACGGTGCACCATCAAATCCAGGAAGTCGGGCGTGATTGCATCAGAATCTGTAAACGATTGCACCAACGGCGCCTCGGCAGATTCTGGTGCAGATGGGACCGAAACCGACGAATCCGATCCCGATTTAGTGCGCGAATCGACAAATAGCGAACCTGAGAGATAGTACCAGGCCCCGACGGTCGCCAAAGCTCCGAAACACACGCCTAGGATAACCGGTTTATTCATGAAGTCCTCATCCCTAAATATCCGATTTAGATCTCCCGTTTGGCAAAATCATTCTGTAAACAATATGGCAAGTCACATGAGAAATCCGTCAGAGCCTTTCCGGAATCAGAAATCGTTGACCGTTGTGCTGCCATGCCACAACGAAGCGGCTGCTGTGGCTCCGGTGCTGGACCGACTCGCATCGTTCGAGACGGCATGGAATTCGGCAGGCATCCATCTGACGGAAATTATCGTAGTCGACGATGGTTCCACTGATTCGACACGAGATGCGGTGGTCGGCTGGCAGAAAGCAAACGCCGGTCGTCATGACATTGTGCTCACGCTGTTATCAAACGTTTCTCGAAAAGGGTACGGCGCCGCGCTTAAGACCGGAATCGCCGCTTCATCGTCCGATTTCATCGCATTTTATGACGTCGACGGAACTTACGATCCGGAGTTGATTCCAAAAATGTTAAACATGATGGTTTCCCATCAGGCGTCGATGGTTTGCGGAGATCGTCTCTCAGAATGTGAGCACATGCCGGTGACTCGCGAAATTGGAAATCGACTTTTTGTCGG
>JAYSST010000381.1:0-3529 GCA_043720435.1 Bdellovibrionales bacterium | reverse complement strand
TCGGCCGTTTACACGCGTGGTTCGGGGTCTTCGGGCGTATCGCGTGCTTCGAAGTTATGTACAGTTGAACGAAATGGAGGCGCAGGGGCGCATTCCCTATAGGAAAGAGCGATTGCGGGGACTTTCATCAAGCGAATGGGAGTTGCTGATGTCGTAAGGACCAACGTACGTCCGCTCGCAAGCCGTGGAACGGCCACCCCATGAACGAATTGCTGGGTTGGCGCTTGTGGCTCGACCGTCGAGCGCATCGCTGGTAAGATTGTCGACCCTACAAGATCCGCTCCTGCCACGAGGTTTTCGATGATTCAGACCGTCCTCCGCTCGCTAGTCTCGGTTGCCGCTTTACCGGCCTTGTCGGCTTTGTTGGTCGCGACGATCTCACCGTCGACGGTGTCCGCCGACCTCTGCCAAGACTATTTCGACAGTCGTCCGGTGCGCACGCTCGGCCAGAATGAATTCGGAGTTCTCTATTTCAACAATGGCGCAGGTCGGAACTTTTTAGGTGTCGGTCACTTGATGGGTTCCATCACTGAGAAAGGTGTTACTTACCTCACCTTAACTTCGGACCATGGTGGATTGCGACACTTCGATAGCACAATGGTGTTCACTGGTATCGATCCGGTTCGCGCTCGAGCAATGGTCATAAGTCCGAACAAGGGACTCGCAGTGTTGGAAACGCGAATCGTCACTCTGGTCGGTATGCGAAAAATCGGCGACCGCGAAGAATACATTGCTCGAACCGGTGACGGCCAACTCCTGTTAGTTTGGCTTCACGAAGTCCTTGAATAAAAAGAGCCCCCGTTTTCACGAGGGCCCTGTTTCCCCTAACCGGAATCCATGTATACCAGTTAACAGGTGTACCGAATACCTGTTACTTAATAGCAGAGGCGGCAGGTCCTGCACTGCCGGACCTGGCAACGCGGGCCATGCCCTTCGACTTGTGTCCCAAGAATTCATCCTGTGTAAACGAGTCGACCTGGATTGCTTCCGTACGCAATTCATCGGCGCGAATAACGATCGCGTATTCATCCTTGGTGATGATTCCCTTAGCCAGCGCAGCTTCAGTCAATGCTTTGCCTTTTACTTTCGGGATCACTTTCTCGCGAACGGCGAGACGCATTTTCTTTTCGATCGCTTCTGCGCGCTTCACTACTTTGAAAGTTTCTTCGAGTTTTCCAAGTTGCTCGATTGTGTTCTTCGGAACAAACACGTTTTCAGTGTGTCGAATACGCTGCTCGGTGTCCGCAAGAATCATCGTCGCGATTTTGTGAACATGCTGGTCGTTGTTTTCTCCCGCCAAGGCGTTCAGGTTCGACCATTTTCGAACAACGATTTTCAAAACAAACGTCATTGGAAATTGCAGAAATACTTTCTTCAACACTCCAACCGCTCCCTTGTCTGCAACTGGAAAAGTTAGATTCGCGAAGATCCCATCAAACGCCTTCTGAATCTCATAGAACGCGTGGTTCATCGCATAGTGTACGAACGGCAAATCTTCTTTGCGTCGACCCTCAGCCTCGAAGCGACGCAAGACCGATGTTCCCATGTACATCCAAGAGAGAATGTCTGCGAAGCGTCCGGTGATCATCTGCTTGCTCTTTAATGATCCGCCGAGTGTGCCCATCGCAACGTCAGCCATAATTGCGAACGACGCCGAGGCCCACGAAAGTTTTCGGTAGTATTTCGCTGTCGAACCGCCGACAGGGCTGCCGGCGAAAGCACCGCGCGATACCGAGAGAACGACCGCTCGACAAAGATTTCGCACGACATGTCCGACGTGTCCCCAGAAGGCGGCGTCAAATCCGACGAGATCCTTGCGGCCAATCGAATCGACTTCTTTGTACGCGTAGGGATGCGCTCGCATCGCGCCCTGCCCGAAGATAATCAAAGTGCGGGTCATAATATTCGCGCCTTCAACAGTGATTCCGATCGGAGTCGCAATGTACAAGTGACCGAGCAAGTTCTTTGGTCCCAAGGAAATTCCTGCACCACCCATGATATCCATGCCGTCGTTAATAACTTTGCGTCCAATTTCGGTCGCATTAAACTTTGCCATCGCCGTCGTCACAGCGGGCTTAATACCTTTATCAAGTGCTCCGACCGTGTACTTTCGCATCGCTTCGAGCGTGTAGTTGAAACCACCAATGCGAGCCAGAGGCTCTTCGATGCCCTCCATCATTCCGATTGGCATTCCGAATTGTTTTCGGATCGACGCATGTGCACTGACAACACGTGTGATCAGAGCAGTGCCGCCTGCCGACTGCGCGGGAAGCGAAACGCCGCGACCTGCAGCGAGACATTCCATCAACATCAGCCAACCTTTGCCAGCTCCTTCGATACCGCCAACGATCGTATCAACCGAAACGACGACGTCTTTCCCTTGCGTCGGGCAATTGTAGAATGGAGTTCCGAGCGGATCGTGTCGCTGACCGACGACAACGCCCGGAGTTTTTGTTGGAATCAACGCGCATGTGATTCCAAGATCAGGACCTTTGCCCAAAAGGTTTTGCGGATCTTTGAGGCGGAACGCGAGACCAAGAATTGTCGAAATCGCTGCAAGTGTGATCCAACGTTTGTTCCACGTCAGGCGCAGATACATTTTTCCGTCTTCGCCTTTAAAGAGAATACCTTCAGATGTTAATGAACCGGCGTCTGAACCAGCACTTGGCTCGGTCAACGCGAAGCAAGGGATTTCTTCGCCAGTTGCCAAACGTGGCAGCAGCTTTTGTTTTTGTTCTTCAGTTCCGTAGTGGATCAAAAGTTCGGCTGGTCCGAGCGAATTCGGAACCATAACGCTGATGCAGGCGGGAACAGAACGCGTGCTAAGTTTTTTTATAACTTCAGAATGCGCGAGTGCGGAAAATTCGAGACCGCCGTATTTCTTCGGAATGATCATTCCCAAGAATTTTTCTTTTTTTATGATGTCCCAAGCAGCCTGCGGAATATCGCGCTCTTCCCAAACTTCCCAATCATCGATGACTTCGCAAAGTCGATCGACCGGTCCATCCAAGAACGCTTTTTCTTCTGGCGTCATGTTGGGATACGGCTCTTCCATTAACTTTTTAAAATTCGGACGACCGCTGAAAAGCTCACCTTCGACACCCACGCTGCCGGCTTCAAGTGCGACACGTTCCGTGTCCGAGATCGTCGGCATGATACCCGCGAGGATTTTCATGACGAATCTCGAGACGAGCATTCGGCGAATTGGCGGAACGAGGAAGATAAAAAAGATCGCTGAGACGATGATGCTAGGGACGGGCGGCACACCGAAACCACTGAGCCCTATAAGGACAAAGACCGACCATAAAGTGAATGGGGCGCCTGTGTATCCAAAAATCAGAGCAAGCAAAACCGCCACACCGACCCATGCGCCGGTCTCTAACCCGCCAGCACCCGTTGTTAAAATTCCGTAGAACGACTCCACTTGCTACCCCTTTGTTGATCGCGCTTTCTTTACTACTGTCTTGTCTCTTCGAACTTTACCCTTACGCTCTTTTACTCTTACATCACTCGGCAACCTCGCGCCTTC
>JAYSST010000380.1:0-1465 GCA_043720435.1 Bdellovibrionales bacterium | reverse complement strand
GCGCGACATGCCCAAGCCCGTACAAAGTCGAATGCGCAACTGAACCGTTCATCGCGAGAAGTCCACCGCCAAGAAAGATGATCCAGGTCTGTAGAATTTCAGAAGGCGGAATTGAAAGTGAACTTCGGCTCAGCAGAAACCAACCGAGAGGTGCTCCAACGACGAGCAGCAAGAGTGAGATTCCTAACACCGTGTTTCGCGTGGTCACGATCAGGTTCGACTTCTCAAGACGGCGAGTCTCGACGTTGATTGTTTTTCCGTCGGTAAACGCTATTTCGCGCGAAAGCGTGGGACCAAAACCGATATCAAAGAAAACCAGATAATTGCCGATCGTCAAAAGCACGATCCATACGCCTGCGACATTTTCATCGAGCGCGTGAACGACGAGACGCAAATTGAAAATGCCGACGATGGCCGTGACGGCTGTCAGCGCAGCGCCGCTCAGAACTCCGCGAAAAATTTTAACGGCCGTCGGGTTTCCAATCATCTCGGAGCTTGCAGGCTTTCCAACAGGTCGCGAAGGCCCTGGCGCAGCGAAATGGTTGGAGACCAACCGGGAACCCGTTTCAATTCTGTGTACGGAAGCATCACTTCGCGATCCCTGTACGGGCGTCCGCCCCAATTAATCGAAAGTTTCGTCTTCGTGAGCATTTCCACTTCGCGGGCAAGATCTTTCAACGTGATCATGCTTTCGCCATCGACGCGAAAGATCGCACGAGTTTTGACCGATTGGCCCGCGAGCCATTCAGCCGCTTGAACGAAGGCGAGAACTACATCGTCGAGGTGCACCAGGTGAAGCTTCTGTTGTCCGGGCGAAAAATCGATCGGCGCTGCGGGAACCTTCAAAGCGTTGTCGATGAGCATGCGAACGACCTTCTTCCGCGTATCGCCGGGTCCATAAGTATCAAAAAGGCGAAGTTCGACCGTACGAATATTTGCTGCGGAAGCATAATAATCTGCGATCGCCGTGAAGGCAGATTTCGTCGCGGCGTACAGATTTACGGGCGACGCATCTTCTTTTGAAAATCTCTGCCATCCGGTTCCGGCATTGATAAAATCAATCGGATCCTCCTTGGTCGCAGTTTCACTGATCGTCTGCAACAGTCGCGTGCCGAGAAGGACATTGCTTTCGATCAGAGAGGGAAGATCAGCAGACTGATGCTGCGCTAAGAAAAGGGAGGCGAGGTGAAAAACTACGGTTGGTTTTTCCTTCGCAAAAATAGCACGAAGCTTGTCGCCGCTTGGATCGCTCGAAACGTTGTAGGCCTCGCGAGTCAGTTCGACGACGTTCCACCCGAGTGACGAGAGTTTCACCGAGAGTCGTTTTCCAATGAAGCCGTTCGTACCGGTGATGATGGCGGTCTTCATTTTTTCAGCCCTTCAAACTTAAACGGCGACTTATAATCGGAAAGTTTTTCGAACGCAGCGTCACGCTCGGAAACTATCGGCGCTTTGTTCGAACCCA
>JAYSST010000379.1:0-3531 GCA_043720435.1 Bdellovibrionales bacterium | reverse complement strand
AGTTTAAATTCCGCGGTTCCCTCACCGTCGACGACGTTTTGCACGAAGCGCAACCCTTCGCTTACAACCGACACGCGGAAATCTTTGCGACGCTGGAGCCGAAGCATGTTTCGGCCAGCATCCACAGTAAATGTCGAGAGCGATACGTCCTCGAGGACGTCGCGAATTGCATACTGCCCATCAACCAAACCAAAAATGATTTCGAGTCGTGATCCGGCCTTCAAGCCACCTGGAAATGCATCTTGGATACTGCTTATCGCGCCGCCCGGATCTCGCTTCAATCCGAACACGACCTGGGTCCCGCTTACTCCGCGTATGTCGAGCTCGATGGTTTTCGAATTAACCGCATCCGTCGATTCACAATAGATCTCAATATTCAGCGTCACAGCCACTTTGAGAATGCGCGCAATTTCGTCCGGAGATTTTATGACGTCAAATTCTTCTTCCACAGTGAAATCCTCCAACGCCGACGACGCGACATCAAGCGCGAGTTCTGTTGGTTACGTTTTTAGTTTAAGCGGCGCGACGTGTGGACGAAGTAATAGGAATTAACAATTCATGTGCGTTTTCTAGGGGGATATGTGCATGCCGTCTTTCGAGTTCGGTGAGAATCAACTGAACTGCGTCCTTGTTTTTTTGCTGACTGTAAATTCTGGAACCACGGTCACGGGCCGCTTGTTTGAAACGGCGTTCGAGTCGAACGATCGAGGGAAACGAGTCGGGAGCCACAGAAGGCGAAACAAGTTCTCCAGTTCCAGCGAGAACCATTGCTTTTATGCGCTTGTCTTGTTTCTCACCCTGATCGTCTTGTTTTCCACCGTCGGGATCTCGTCCGTGCTCCCGGCGGCCGTCCGGTTCGGGCACTCCTTCACCCTCAGCAGACTCTACTGCCTTCAGCTGATTGCGGATCAGCAATGCTAGCCGCGACAACGATTCGCGAGTGGCGGAATCGATTCCAGGTCGAATTTCGGTGGTAGCTGCCGGCGGTTTTACGTCGCTGACCGCGGCAGCTTGATCGAGTCGCGCGCGTTCCCCTGCTTCGAGCGCAGCTGGTTCACGAGCAGATTCAAAAGGAGACGCCAAGATCTTCACGACTCCTACTTTACCTGCGAATGAATTCTATGACTTTGAAAAAGCGCGGAACTGTTTTCCAAGGTCACTGGGCGTCTGAATTTGCGACGACTGCTTCAAGACGGCACGTTCGGCCTCAACCATCAGCAACGCTCGGGCCTCAGCCTGCAGACGTTTCGGAAGACTTCGCGCATGCACCCATTTTCCGCGCGCCGCGCGAGCCACGCCGATGTGACTGATGAACTCGGTCACGCCGGTTCCGTTCAACGCCGAAATCTTAAATACTTTCGGCGCATCTGGGCCCATCGAACGTGGATCAAGCTCTAGCGATATTTCGATTTCTCGCGCGAACACTTCAGCACCCGGCCGATCGGATTTATTTACCGCGAAAGTGTCGGCGATCTCCATCAGTCCCGCCTTCATACCTTGAATGCCATCACCCGATTCAGGAGTCAGCACGACCGAAACATGATCCGCGACATTCATAATTTCCAGTTCGGTTTGGCCTACGCCGACCGTTTCAAGAAGTACGATATCAAAGCCGGCGACGTCGAATGCCCGCACCATTAGCCAAGCGGATGCACTGAGGCCGCCAAGTGAACCCCGCGATCCGAGCGAACGTATAAAAACATTTTCATCGAGTGCGTGCTCGCTATAACGAATTCGATCTCCGAGAATTGCGCCATGAGTGAAAGGGCTTGAAGGATCAACTGCAATGACGCCGATTTTTAAACTTTCTTTGCGCCACAGGCCGATCAATTTAGAAATGAGCGTCGATTTACCTGCACCAGGCGGCCCCGTAATACCCACGCGAAAAGCTGTGGTCTTAGGTTCGAGAAGTTCGGGCGCATTTCCAACGAACGATGGTCCCACTCGCTCGAGTTGCGTCAGCAGTTTCGCAAGTGCTCGTCGATCGCCAGCAATAGTCTGCTGAAGAAGTTCTTTTTCGAGTTCCAACTTAATACTTCCACCGTACATTCGTTATACCGCCGTCCAGATGACAATTGAGAGACAATTAAAAAGTGCGTCACGACTTTACCACACCGGACCTAAAGCTAGACCGAGTCGATCAGTTTGATTTGTGACTTCACGACTCTCATCCTAGTGGCCCAGAGGTTCACTCATTGATGAACTCTACAATACACCGCAAGGAGACTCCATGAAATCGTTCGCGCTTTTCGTAATAGTACTCGCATTCGCATCTTCCGCTTCAGCTCTGAATCTTAAAGAAAAGAAGCAGTTTGGTGAGTGGCAGGCATACTTGAAGGATCCAGCTCAGAGCTACATCGGTAAAGTAAAAGAGAAGTGCGGCTTTGCACCAACTGTCACGATCGAAGAGAAATTTGTAACTCCGTTTATGACTGAGAACGCGAACGCAGCTTCTTATTGCGATGCAGCTCTCTCGACAATTTCAAACATGTGCGACGACGCGACAGCAAAACCAATGATCGTAAAGAGCATCAAGAAAATCGACTGCAAAATGGGCAAAGCTGACGAAGTGGCATTCGCTCTAAAAGGCGGAACTTTGACATTTACCTACGGCATCAAGGGCAGCAACTTAAACGACAAAGCTAAAGAATATCTCGAAAATAACCTTCAGTAATATTTGGAGTATCTATGAAAATCCGCCGGTTTAACTCTGTTCTGACGATGAGTTTTCTAGTTGTAACTTTCCTGACTTCGACGGCTCACGCTTTGCGCGTTGTCGAGGAGCAAGTTATTCTCGACAAAATTGACGACTATCAACTCTGTCAGAAAAAAGATTATTCCGGCGATTTTTGCCACGATGCTCTCAAGCGGTGGGTTGAGAAAAATCCCACCGATGCTTTTAAAGCGGGTAAGATGACTCGGCTTGCAATGAATCACTGGGTCGCGATCCCATTTTTCTCGCAAGCGTTCGCTGCAAAGCAAGGCCAGTGCAAAGACGAAGACGTCTCTCTAGCTGTCGTCAGCGCGCTCGGACTTCCAGGCGATTCGAATAAGGAAGTCGTGAAACAGGCGAAAGATATCGCATTCAACAAATGTTATGAAGACCTCAAGGTTACGCTATTAAAAGAAATGCCAGCGGATGGCTACATGTTCGCAAACGCGTGCAAAGATCTTCTCGATAAAAAAGTGCTCACCGGCCTCAAGGCCGCTAAATGTAAAACCATTAAATAATGAAGGCGCACTCAATGAAAAACCGTTCGTTACTAATCGGATCAGTCGCGCTTTCGGCAGGACTTCTGCTCTCGTCTTTTGCCCAAGCAGGAGTCGCCGTGTTCGGTGGTGAAGCCGGCGAAAAACTTTTTATTCAAGATGCTCCGAAATTGGGAAAGAACGCGGCGCTAGTTAAGTTCGAGGGAATCGAATCGCCGTGGGCTGGAAAAGTTATCCGCGTCGACCGTACGAAGATGTCAGGTGGAGAACGCTATGGTTTCGAATATGACCTTGGCCTGAGTGGACCAAAACAAATGCGGC
>JAYSST010000378.1:0-3531 GCA_043720435.1 Bdellovibrionales bacterium | reverse complement strand
TGGTAACGGTCGGAAAACAGGTCTTCGACAATTTCTCGAACGCGAACGTGAAAAACACGCGCTTACGATTCGGCGAAGTTTCGAAATCGCTGGAAATGTACAATGCCGATTGCCAAGCCATGCCGACGACCGAACAAGGCCTCGGCGTTCTGATGGTCGATCCGGGTAAAGACGTTTGCCCGAACTGGGGGCCGTCACCTTATCTCAAAAAATCAGTGGCGACCGATGCTTGGGGAAAAGCGTTCATCTACGAATCAGATGGCACTACTTTTGTTCTAAAATCTTTAGGCAAAGATAAAAAAGACGGCGGCACTGGCGCAAACAGCGATTTACTAAGCACCGACGGCGAAGGTAGCTGATTGGCTTCGCTACGGCTCCGCCTTCGCTAGTACCCGCACGTCTGCGGGTACATTCGGATTTGTTCCATCACGGACTGCAAGTACATTAACGCTTTTCGTCGGACCGAGACGTGGTAAGGTTATGACGTGAGAAGTAATCGCGGCTTTACCCTCATTGAAATCATGATCGTGCTTTTGATCGTCGGCGGCATCCTTGCTATCGGTGGAACTCGCCTATTCAATCCAAACGAGAATCGTCGCGGGCAAGTACGCAAAATTGCCGTCGAAACGAAAGAGTTACGAACGAATGCGCGGCTACAGAACGCGACGTTTCGTATGGTCTTTCAAATGGACAAAGAAAAAGGTCACAAATTTTGGGTCGAGAGCGCAAGCGGCCACGCTCTGCAATTGAGCGAAGCTCAAGAAAAAGAATTGGACAGCCTGACCACTATCCAACGTGAAGATAGCTACAAAGGTAAATCCAAATTTACGAAGGATCGTAAATTAGGAAAAGAAACCGAACTGACGACGGGTCTCTTCTTTGAAGGAATCGAAATTTCAGGGCGGTCGAAGGAAATCACTTCTGGTCTCGCCTACGTTCACTTTTTTCCGCAAGGTTTATCCGACGAAGCGCTCATAAAAATCGGCGACCGTCTCAACCAGCATTGGACAATAAAAATCCATCCACTTACCGGATCCGCCGAAATCATGAACGGCACGCGCAGTTTCAAAGAATTGCAGGCAGCGCAATGAAGATTCTTAAACGCGCAGTTGGATTCACGCTCATCGAAGTCATGGTAGCAACAGTCATCATGACCGGCGCGCTCATCGTGATTGGAAGTAGCTGGAGCGGCAACCACATGCGCATCGAGAAGGCGCGAACAAATGCAAATATGGCCGCATTGCTCGAAAGAAAAATGATCGAACTCGACCTCGAGTATCGAGGCAAACCCTTAAGCGAAATCAAAGAAGAAGACGCCGGCGTTTTCAGTGAAGAATTCAAACTCTACCGTTGGGAAATGCGCTCGAAAGAGTTCGAGATGCCTGACATGACCGGTCTGCTCGGCGGCGGCAAAGAAGGCGGCAACAACGAAATCTTGGCGCTGATTGTGAAAACCGTTTCTGATTATGTGAAAGCAGCGATGAAGGAAGTCACTGTCACCGTTTATTACAAGAGCCCACGGTCGAAGACGAAAGAGATGAGTCAAAGCGTCGCGACTTATTTCGTCGACTACACCAAACCGGTAACGATCAGCGGCCTACCCGCTGGCGCTGGCGGCGGGGCTGGCGGAACGGCGCCGGCGAAATGAACAAACGTGGATTCACCCTTATCGAGATCATGGTCGCGATGCTGATTTTATCGGGCCTAAGTTTAATCATGGCTCAGTCGATTAAAACCGGACTGCAAGATCGAAAGAAAGTTCAAGCTCAGCTCACAGAAGAATCGTTAGTTCGAGATGCAATGCGCTTACTCGTCAGCGATATCGGTGCCGCATTTCATCACCGCGATTACACTGTGGCGACTTACAACAAGGTTCTCGAACTTCGAAAGAAGAAGGCTGCCTCGGCACAAGCTGCCGGGGGCGCTGCACCTCCGGTGGCCGGAACAGTTTCCGGTGGCGGAGTAGCACCAACGAACCTTCCACCCGATCCGCTCGCCACTGCGACTCCGCTCCCTGTCCCGACGCAGCTGACTGGTTTTGTAGGTAGCAACGAGGCGGTGACATTCACAACGCGAAACCATGTCCGGCGTTTTATAGAATCCAAAGAAAGTGATCAGGCCCGAGTCGCTTACTATCTTAAAAGTTGTCGGGGATCAGATGCCAAGGCGACGACGTCTCGTTGTCTTGTCCGCCTTGAGACAACGAATCCCACAAACGAATTTCCGCTCTCGCCGGGTGACGAAGACGAAATTCGAGGCGTCGTGCTTGTGCATAATGTGACCGAGTTCAAGCTTCGCTACATCGTTCTTGGTCAGCAGGAATTTACCGATGCTTGGGATTCGACACCGGCCAGTTCCAGTGCGGTTTCTAGAGAACGATTTCCCGACGCTGTCGAAATATCTCTTGCGCTCCACGACCTTTCGAATCCCTTGGCTAAAGAACGCAGACTTTCGTGGCTCGCACCGGTTCGTGCACCGAATAACCCTGACGAATCTGACAAAGATCCGGCGGCCCCTAACGCCGACGGAACCGTTCCGCCAGCGGTGAAGAAATGAGCCGCACATGCGTTTGAAAGAACTTTTCGGACAAGTGCGCAATGAAAGATCCGAGCGTGGTGCCGCGCTGATGTTGGCACTATTCACAACTACACTCTTGATGGTGATCGCTACACAAATCATGTACGAATCGAGCGTCGAATATGTCGTTTCGACTCAGGCGGTGAATCAAGTGAAGGCTTACTGGGCGGCTCGCTCTGGAATCGAAATGAGCTTGCTGCGAATTCACATCTTCAAACAAGCGCAGTCGCTCGGCGGAAGCATGATCCCCGACCCGTCGATGCTAGATGAAATTTGGCGCCAGCCGTTTCTATGGCCACCGCCTGTTCCTGCAAGTACTAGCACTGTCGATACGGATGAGATAAAAAAAGCCGTGAAGGCAAGTGACCTTACCACTTTGAAAATGTCTTACTTCACCACGATTGAAGCTGAAGGCGCGAAGGTCGACATCAACGATCTCGGCTCACCTTCGAAAATCATGGCCAACGCCGCTCGAAACCAACTTTTGCAGCTCTTCCTTCAGAAGATGGAATCAGACGAAGATTTCCAACGGCGAAATCGTGGATTCGAATTTGAAAAAGTTGTGAATAATATTGCGGATTGGGTAGATCCCGACGGTGAAGGTCGAAATGGCGGCGGTGAACGAGATCTTTACTCAGATCGCGGCTCGAACACGAAGTTCTTGCCACCGAATCAACCTTTTCGAACTGTGCAAGAGCTGCATATGGTGGCCGAAGTAACTGACGAAATTTACGATTTGATTGTTCCGTCGATTACGCTCTACGGTGGCAAAGGTATCAACGTTAACCAGGCGCCGAAAGAGACTTTGCGAGCCTTTGGTCCAGCGTTTACCGAAGAGCGTATCACTCGAATTATTGCAGACCGATCAGATCCCAAACGCGGTCCGTTCAAAGACGAAAAAGATTTCGTCGGCTACCTCAACGGAATCGGCATCAGTGGAAATCCGTTTCAAGC
>JAYSST010000377.1:0-1468 GCA_043720435.1 Bdellovibrionales bacterium | reverse complement strand
TGTTCGATCGTCGGATTGTTGTCCGCGGCTCGTCTCGCAACACTTTTAGTGCGTGATCGTGTCGTCACTGCGCTCGACATGGCGAAAATTGTCACCGGGGTGCTCACGGTCACTTCTTTGTCCCTGATTTTTCTGAAGCCGAATAGTCTTTTCCGGTTTTGGTTTCAAGTTGAAACACCATTCGCTCTCGGCATCGCAAGTGCATTTCTCCTAGCTAAATATCGAGATCGTGCAGCGGAAGATTCGCTCGACGATTTGCTTTCGCGCCTTATGATGAGAATGAAAGAGGGCCGTTCTCTTTCTGTCGCACTCGAACTTGTGGCGCGCGAAACGCGCTCATCAATTCGACTTCGCTGGATCGAGATCGCGCGTTCTGTGTCTTTTTCACCACAAAAAAACAGCTTGGAACAACCGAAGTCGTTCACCCTCGGCGAAATTTCCCGAGAGCTTCGGCGCATCGATCATCTTTCACGTTCGCAACTCATAGAACTCGAGCGCTGGCGGCTTCGCGTTCGCACCGAACGCATTTTTCGACGTAGGTCTGTGCAGGCGATGGCACAAGTTCGCGCTCAATCACTTATTTTGGCGACGATTTTCACCTTGCTGTCGCTTTTTTCGATCCGCGCGTTCGGCTGGAGCGCAGTTCAAGGATCATTTCAGCTTTCGTTTCCGCTGTTCATCGGCGGACTCGCCTTCATTTGGCGCGGCGGTCGGAGCGTAAAGTGGTCGGTTTAAATCCAGTGTTGCGGTGTTTGATGTCGATTGAGGACTCGCTGATACGCGGTGACGCCGTTCGGGATGCGATCTTATCGTGGCTCGATGGTGAAAGTCGCAAGACGAGTCAGTTCGCTAGTTCGCGCGATCAATTCCAGATGGAGATACTGGAATTTTTACGCAAGACAGAGGGACAGAATGAGATCGGTACTTCGTTCGACGTTTCGGAAATGCGCTGCCGAACACTTTACCGGCAATCACTCTTTGTGGTCTTGCTGGACGGCATTCGCGGCAATTCGATCCTTCCGAGGTTGCGTGAGGTCCGATGCGAAATCGAAGCTCAGCTCGAGCTTGATATGAAATCGCATGTCGACAGTCTTCCTTTAAAAATGTTGGTGCCGCTTCTTCTGTGTATGTTTCCAGCGTTTCTGATTCTCCTCTTTGGTCCGATAACTCAGAATTTCGTGGAGGCTTTAAAATGATG
This sequence comes from Bdellovibrionales bacterium, assembly GCA_043720435.1. GTDB lineage: Bacteria > Bdellovibrionota > Bdellovibrionia > Bdellovibrionales > JAMPXM01. The sequence goes on along the minus strand of JAYSST010000377.1, from coordinate 270 downwards.
ATGCTGGTCCAATCGTCGCTCGTGACGTTTGCAATGTTACTCTCGATGCCAGCCCTCGCTGCGGCGCCGGATATCGTCGATGCAGACGAGGCAATGTTTCGTGCAGAGAGTGTCGCTCGGCTTCGGGAGGTCGCCGGCGCGACGAGGTCGAGATTGATTCGCTTTCGGGCATGCGAAATCCAGCGTCGCGAGCGCATGCCGCCGACTTTTTGTTATTCGCATGACGTTAAAGATGTACGCGCACTCGATTCACTTTGTCTGAGTTCGAGT
>JAYSST010000376.1:0-3540 GCA_043720435.1 Bdellovibrionales bacterium | reverse complement strand
GTCGATCGACCATCTTGTCGATCATTCGCTTTTGTGAAGCTGCGCCTGACACGCGAAATCGCTCTCGATCGTCTTCGTTCAGACGGGATTCGACAAATCGTTTCTTCTGCAAAGTGCTTTCAGAAACCGCCGCAGTAATTTCATACGAAGATTCGCCGGCGAGACCGAACGAGCGTTTGTTTTCGCGTGCGCCTAAGATGACAGCGTCGGGGCCAAGTTCGGCCTTCACCATCTTCAGAGCATCTTTCATTGTCTTGGCTTCGAATTTCTTAACCCGCATGGGCGATCTCCACCGTAGCTACGGAACGAACGTTAACGTCAGAAGAAATTTCGTTGTGCGAAAGCACGACGAGCTGAGGGATAAACCGAGTTGTCAGTTTTGCGATATGCCGGCGCGCCGTTGGGCTGACGAGTAAGATCGGCTGTCCCGCGATTTCGGGATGTCTCTCGATCGTGCTTGCAATGCCTTCGATCATATCGTGCGCCGCACGTGGATCCATGACCAATTGAATTCCTTGATCTGTCTGCAAGAGCGAATTTGAAACGAGCTCTTCTAGTTTCGGATCTAGGTTCATCACGTTGACGCGGGAAGAATCGTCTTTATACTTCGACGAAATTCCGCGAGCGAGGGCTTTGCGTACGCCCTCAGTGAGAATGTCCGTGTCTTTTGTTCGCCCGGCTTCGTCTGCAAGAGTCTCAAAGATAGTGAGAAGATCCCGAATTGAAACCTGTTCTCGCAAAAGATTCTGCAGAACTCGAACGACGGATCCAGCCGAAAGCGGATCCGGCATAAGATCCTCGACAACTTTTGGATAAGATTTTTTAAGATTCTCGATGAGACTTGAAACCTCTTGGCGACCGAGAAGTTCGTGCGCATGAGTTCGAATAATTTCAGTGATGTGAGTCGCCATGACGGTTGGCAAGTCGACAACTGTATAGCCAGAAAGTTCGGCTTCTTCACGAGAAGACTTTCCGATCCAAAGCGCATCAAGGCCAAACGCGGGTTCACGTGTCGCGATACCGTCAACTTTGTTAGTGATGTGACCTGGATCCATCGCGAGCAAGTATTCAGGACGTAAAACACCGCCGCCAACCTTGTTGCCTTTGATGAGAAGACGATATTCGCCCGGCTCAAGCTGCAAGTTATCGCGAATGTGGATGCTCGGAACAATAATTCCCATGTCGAGAGCAAATTGTTTTCGAATCGAAACAATTCGCTCGAGAAGATCGCCCGACTGTTGGCTTTCGACGATGTTGATGAGTCCGTAACCAACTTCCAGTTCGACCATGTCGAGCGGAAGAAGGGTTTCGACTTTTTCTTTTTCTGGCTTCGCTGCCGCCGTGTCGGCGTTTTTCTTGGCAATGATAACTGCTTCTTTCTGGAAACGATCAACCATCCAACCGATACCTACGAAACTAGCTGCTAGGACGAAAAATGGGATTCCTGGAAGTCCTGGGATGAGACCCAGGAATGCGATGACTCCGCCGCCGATATACATCGCACGTGGATTCAAGAAGAGCTGTCCGATCACTTCGTTGCCGAGATCCTTTTCGCTGCCAGTACGAGTGACGATGATGCCGGCCGCGGTCGAAATGATCAGTGCTGGGATTTGTGTTACGAGTCCGTCACCGATTGTGAGTTTCGTATACGTTTGAAGTGCGTTTGAAATGTCCATGCCGTGCTGCAAAAGTCCGATCAACAATCCGCCAATGATGTTCACGGCCATGATCAGGATCCCGGCGATCGCGTCACCGCGAACGAACTTTGAGGCACCGTCCATGGCTCCGTAGAAATCTGCTTCGCCTTCGATTTCGCGACGACGTTTGCGAGCTTGCTCTTCGTTTATCAGTCCCGCGTTGAGGTCCGCATCAATCGACATCTGTTTTCCAGGCATCGCGTCCAAGGTGAATCGTGCCGCGACTTCCGCAACGCGCCCAGAACCCTTTGTGATAACGACGAAGTTGATGACGATTAAGATCAGGAAGACGATGAAACCGATAATGTAGTTATCACCGACAACAAAACTTCCGAACGCGTGAACGACCGCACCCGCCGACGCTTCTCCATTATGTCCTTCGCTTAAGATCAATCGAGTCGTCGCGACGTTCAGCGATAATCGGAACAAGGTCGTCAACAACAAGAGGCTAGGGAAAACCGAGAAATCGAGGGCTTTTTTAGCGTACAATGCAACGAGCAGAATCAAGATCGAACTTGCGAGCGAAAGTGTCAGAGCCAAGTCGAGCAATACTGCTGGCAGCGGAATAATCATGACGGCGAGAACCGAGAGAATCGCGATTGCTATCAGCAAATCGACATTCTTCGCATACTTCTCGAAGCGTTTTAAAAATTGAAATACCGCTTCCATTAACGAACCTTCCGCTTAAGTCGATAAACGTACGAAAGAACTTGTGCGACTGCAGTGAAGAGCTCGCGTGGAACCGAGTGACCGATTTTCAAAGTTTTGAACATGGCGCGCGCGAGCGGTTTATTCTCCATAATGGGAACTCCGTTCTCGCGAGCAATTTCTTTTATTTTTTCCGCGATGTGCCCACTGCCCTTGGCAATCAAACGTGGAGAAGCCATCGTCTCTGGATCGTACATAAGCGCACAGGCGATATGAGTTGGGTTCGTGACGATAACATCCGCCTTCGGAATGTCTTTCATCATGCGCTTGTTCGCCATTTCGCGCTGAATGCGACGAATCCGCGCTTTGATCATCGGGTCGCCTTCTCGCGACTTGTGTTCTTCTTTTATTTCTTGTTTCGACATGCGCATCTGTTTTTCAAGATCGTAGCGCTGAAAGAAATAGTCCGCGGCGGCAATCACGGCCATGAAGATACCGAGCCCCGCGAGCAACTTCACGGTCAGCATGCCGGTATACGACATGATCTGCTCGATCGAAAGTGAAGAAAGTCGCGGCAACACCTGGAGTTCGTCTTTTACGAGCCAGTACACTGTCGCTATGACGAAGATAAGTTTGATCAGCGCCTTAAGACCTTCGACGACTGATTTCAAACTCGCGATGCGCTTGAATCCGTTGAGGGGATTGATTTTTTCAAGGTTAAAGTCGAGGGCTTCTTCGTTGTACAAAAGACCGACTTGGACGACGGTCGAAATGATCGACAGCAACAAAAGCATCCCGATGATGGGTCCACCGAGGAAAACCATTTTCTTTACGGCGAAAAGTACGACCGGTCCGAATTCGTTCGTGCGAATTGCGTTAACGAGGTTTGGTCCCAGCGTGTACGTCAAAAGTTCTGAAACCTGTTGCAGGGAAAAGCGGCCGAGGGCCCACAAAAGTGTTGCCGACCCAAGGAGGGCCAGGACACTAGCAAGCTCGCGCGTTTGCGCGACTTGTCCCCGTTTTCGGAAGTCATCGCGACGCTGTTGCGTTGCCTCTTCCGTTTTTTCCTGATCGTCCGACATTCACTACCCATCCTGGGTGGTTAACTCTTGAGCCGACACATCCTGTGTCCACTCAATCTAGATCTCGACGTCCGCTCTTTTCAGAGAGAACGCATAAGGCGGAACAACATGTC
>JAYSST010000375.1:0-1471 GCA_043720435.1 Bdellovibrionales bacterium | reverse complement strand
CCCATTTCGTTCGAAATGAAATCAAAGCCACCAAAGAAAAACAAGACCCCGAGTTACAGAAGAAACTTTTCGTTGAACTGAGAAACGAACGAAAGCGGCTGTCCGAAGAGCGAAAGATACCGGCATACTTGGTGTTTCATGACAAAACGCTAATCGAGATGTCTGAAACCATGCCTGATTCGAAACACGCGATGCTTGAAATATCTGATCTCGGCAAAGAAAAATACGAGGAATACGGCGGCCAATTCATCGCCGTAATTCGGAAATTTAAAAACGACTTTGACATCGATCGACGCAAAAAGGATCCGGCGTAAACGACCCGATCTTGACCGGTTGGTGCGCATCAGAATCTATTTACTCAACTCCGTCGACTTTTCTTGTTTTGATTTCTGCGGGGCTATGCGGTCAGCGAACTCGCGATACGAAATTTCAAGCAGCTCTATTTCCATGAGTGAGCGCCTGATATTCTTAAGGATGGCTGAATCAATTTGGTGACGTGTGTTGGAAAACCTCATTCTCCACGCGCTTTCCAAGCCGTCTCGAATTTTGTCGAAATGATTGTGCAGCAAGGTAATGTGTTCGAATCGTTTGCGAGAATTTCAAATCAGTTCGAACAGACCCGATGCAGCCGCAGTTGCCAGAGGTTCGGTTCTAGATATTAGAAAATTAAGTAAAGTCTCAGCCGCTAGGGCGGACGGTTTTACCAGTTTGCCGTAAGTTTGAATGCACTGAATTTGAATCGGCTTCGGAGTTTTGTAATTTTCTGCCAGTTTTCTCAATGAATTGCAAAATCGATCGTTAGCGTAACCGTTCAGCTCTCTACATGTTTTAATTAAGTCAGCCAGCGCATGCGCATTTGGAAGACTAGGTTTTACAACTGAGAAAACAAGGTAACTAAGGAAACCCCAATCGATAGGAGCTAAAAGAGCGATGTAGCAAAACCGAATCGACACTGAGGAGTCTGAAAATCTCAGCAGCGCTTGAACCATGAGATTCAATTAGAAATATATGCTGTGACTTCCAGGACCGTCTTAAAAAAAACGCCATCGATAGTCGAGCTTAGGCGTTCCTCTCTAGCGAAAGTCCAACCCGGAATGGCGGCGTCATGATACAGAACGCTGCGCCCGTTTGGAAAAACAGTTTTCGTTTTGCAAGTTTCAACGGATTGTCCGCTCTTGATTTTTAAAATTTCAACATGGCCTGATTTTACGCAGTAATTCATCTTTGCAATTTGAACCGCGTCCTGTTTCGACAAGTCTTCGCCAACCAACGTTTTCATATTTACAGCCTTGGTGCCATCGAATCCCGTCGACGTTTGCCGAATTGTAAAGTGATCGGTGGCAGGATCATAAGCAAGGTACTCATACATCACTTCGCTGCGACTCAAAAGTTTTCCATCCTCTGAGGTTTCAAAAGAAAACGACAACATATCGCCGACTTTCGGAACTGCTAAGACTGTCTCGCAAGACAA
>JAYSST010000374.1:0-1471 GCA_043720435.1 Bdellovibrionales bacterium | reverse complement strand
GAATTTTGAGCGAAGACCTTGCTGCCTTTCGGGAACACCTTATTCAATGTCGACAGTCGGATTCGAAGCACGTCGTTAATGTTCACCTTGTCGTTGGCAAGGATCGAAAGAACGTGCCCGTTCAGTTGACGAGCACAGGCTTTCGCGACCGGAAATCGCATGAAACGAATCTGCGAGTAGCGATAACAGATCTGACGGAACAACGCCGGTCAGAAAGGCAGCGGGTTGAACTTGCAAGCCAATCAGAGGTGGCACGTAAGGAGCTTCACGAGTTCTTCATGCAGGCACCTGCTCCGATTGCGATATTTTCAGGTCCAAATCATGAGTGCACCCTCGCCAATGCTCACTTTAATGAGCTGCTTGGACGGAGTGTCCACGGCAGAAAAGTTCGCGATGTATTCTCTGATTCCGAACGGGAATTTTTCGTAAACGCGGTCGAAACGGTATTTAAAAACGGAGAAATGGTCGTCCGGAACGAGATCGCCTTTCAAAAGAAATCCTCGGACGGCAAAACACGTCGTTATTTTCTCAACATTAATTGCAAAGCGTTGCGAAACGGCGACGGGAGCATAAAGGCAGTCGTTCTTTTCGGACACGACGTTACGGATCAAGTGATAGCGCGAAAGGTGCTCGAGCTCGAGAAGGACCGTGATCGTCATAATCAATCGGAGTTGACGGAAGAAAAATTTAAAGCCGAGAGGGCTAGCCAGGCGAAGAGTGAGTTCTTGGCGAATATGTCGCATGAAATTCGCACGCCGCTCGCGGCGATTTTGGGCTTCACCGAACTTCTCAACGAGTGCGCTTCGCCTGCAGAACGTTCGGAATACACGAAAGTTATTACTCGCAATGGAAAAGCGCTTTCGCGTTTAATCGACGACATCTTGGATCTATCGAAAGTAGAGGCGGGTAAGCTCGAGCTTGAGCGGATCGATTTTGATATTCATAGTTTGGTTGAAGAAATCACCGCTCTCTTTCAAGAAACCGTCAAAAAGAAGCAGATTGAAATTGAACTCGATGTAGATCCTGCGACGCCGGCGCGAATTAATTCTGATCCGACTCGCATTCGACAGATCTTAATCAACCTCGTCGGTAACGCGGCGAAGTTTACCAATCGAGGATTGATCTCGATTAAGGTGCGACCCGTGCAAAATCACGGTCTCATGAAGTGTATTCAGTTTGAAATTAAAGACACCGGGATCGGAATGACCAAGGAGCAAGCGTCGAAGCTGTTTCAACCGTTCTCGCAGGCCGATAACAGTACGACGCGCAGATTCGGTGGGTCGGGCCTCGGGCTTGCGCTTTCTCGCAGACTCGCGGTTGCGCTGGGCGGAGACGTCAAAATCACGCAGTCGGAACCGCACGTGGGTTGTACGTTTGTCGCAAGTGTCGAAGCGACTCCAGCTTTGCGCGAAAACGTAGTTCCGTTGTCGGTCGAAAGAACTCGCCGCGAGAAGGCGAATGAAGCTCCACG
>JAYSST010000373.1:0-1472 GCA_043720435.1 Bdellovibrionales bacterium | reverse complement strand
AAAAATCCGAAATCTTCGGCGTCAGGTGCGCGCGAAATCGAGGTGATGTCCGACATTTGAAATATCGCACCCGGGATTCGATTCAGATCGCCCGCCTGATCACTGTTCATTTGAAAACGCTTACCGTGGAATGTCGAACCGACGCTGCCACGTTCGACGACCAATGTTTTACCGACTTTTTCTCGCGATTGACTCGCTAACAGCGTGAAGGAGTGAACACCCGCACCAACAATAACTTCGCTCACGCCCTTAAAACCGGATGACCGAATTTGACGGCTCTCACGGACGAATTCCCGTTCGAGCCAGCGATCAAGCGCGATGCGAAAATCCGAGTTTCCAAGTTCTCGGACAATGAGTTGCCGCAGATCAGACGGCCGAGACACGTCAAACGCCGTGCGAAGAAATCCGTCGAGCGCGCGGTCCGAAATCTCTCCTCGGCTTTCAACCGCAGTCGAGCGAAAAACCGTTTCACACCGACCGGCATTCGCGAGCTCTAAGTTTATGAAAACAGCAAAGGCGATCAGAACGCCACTCGCGAGGCGGATTCTTACTCGGGTCATCTGATGTAAACCTTGCGTGCTGCCGCCGTTTCGGTTTTCATTCGTTGCAACACCTGATCGCGTGATCCGCCAAGTGTAAAATTCATTTTATCGACGAGAATCGATCGAGCTTCACCGTCTTCGGCGAAGCAAGCTGCGACCTCTGCCATCGCGTCGCCGAATTCAGGCGACATGTTGCGACCGCCGACGAGCGCGACCCATACAGACGCTTTCTGAAGTTTAGGAACCATTCGAGCGATCGACGGAATCACGAGATCGGGCCGGCCGCTTCGTGCAATGTGCAAATCCTTAAGCGCGGCGATTCCAAGTCCGAGCAGTTTTCCCTCAGCGAGCTGCTCTTTGATCAAACCAAGCGAGAGCAGAGCAAAATTCACCTGACCGGGGGTCGTCGCCATCAAATTCTGTATGAGCGGACCACTGCCAGTGAACGGCACGTGTGTGCCCTTCGCGCCGATGGCGCCCAACAGAACTTCAGTAGCAACGTGATCGGTTGTATAGAGCCCATTCGATCCGAAAAAATCTTTGCGGTTACGGTTCGGAAGCCGTCTGCTCGTGAGATAGGAAACAAACGACTTTAGACTCGTGTAGGGAGTCATCTTCGGATTTACCGTCAGTACCAGCGGGGCCTCGCCGAGCTGAGCGATCGGAATCAAATCCACGTCCGGATCTACTGCATTTGATAAACCGATCGCGTTAGTTGTCAGCTGATTCGACTGCGCAACGAGCAGCTCGCAGTTAGATGCATCCGAATCCAGTTCGGCCACATGTCGAGATGCGATCTCCCCGGATGCACCGGGCTTCGGTTCGACCATAGCGCCGAATGCCGGATCCTCGCCCGCAACGCGACTCAGATACGACATAAAATGAGTCCCCAGCGTGTAGGTATTCCCGCCGGGGTTATAGCCGATTTTC
>JAYSST010000372.1:0-1474 GCA_043720435.1 Bdellovibrionales bacterium | reverse complement strand
GGATCAGAAAATGAACCATTCTCCATCATCATTCTCCTCGCGACACTCTGCACTTTATAAGCGATCTCGATTTCAAGGCGCGAGCTTTCATCTTCACTCAGATTAAAACCGCGAATGAGCTGTTGCAGAGAACGCTTTTTCTCTTTGACCTCGGAACTTTTTGGCTTTGAGTTGTAGTCGTAGTCCAGCGCTGCATCGATCTTCTTTCGTAATGCGTTCGAAATAAGAGATGCGTACTCTCTGTCGACCCGACTTTGCGAAGTCTCCCAATTCGCTTTCGCTTTTTCCACGTCATACGCTTTTCGAAATTCGAAGTAATGAAGATCACCGAGCGCACCAAAAAGCGGAAAACGTTTTTTGAAACACATCACTGGCATGTAGTCGTAGAGATACGGAGCCTTCATCGGATTTAACCGACTCAAGATTGCTGGATCCGCCAATTTTTTTACTTGCTGAACGTACGAAAACTCGAGCTCAGACAATGTCTTTTTTGATCTCTTCGACTCTTTACCATCTAAGTAAAGAATCTCGACTTCTCTGGAAACACCGACCGCCATCCAGTCGGTAGTCATCCCGCAATGCAGATCTTCTGAACGGCTTGATAACGGAACACCAGGCGGAAATACGCCCTGATTTTCGGTCGTTGATCCCGTATCCGAGTACGGGCGATCAGTTCCGTCGTCAATTCGCAATCCTGGTATGTGCGTCTTGAGATTTGCGACGTCCCCTTGCGGAACCTGAACCTGAAAGAGATTCCATTCTGCGATCGCACGACGTTCAAAATCGGATTTACTAATCGCAGTTCGTGATAGAACGTGATCGATCAGATAAAGCTGTAGTTCTTGAATGCGTGTCGAATCGCTGTGCCACGAAACCGCGTAAGCCGCTTCGTGGTTACGAATGTCTACTCGGTCGATCGCAGCCATTTTGTTCCAGAGACTCACGTTGATGTCGAATTGATCTCCCTCACGCTTCACGATTTGAACGAGACTTTGATTCTGGTCAAGGGTGACACGGCGACCGAAGTCATCGACGAGCTCCATTTCAGCTGCGATCGGAGTTTCACTCAATTGTTTTGAAAGTTCATAACGGCTCAGCGCTTTCGCAAGCGCTTTTGTAAACGCTTGGTCGCCTTTGTCGAACCACAGATAAAAATCTGGGCTGGCGGCGCTCAACGCTTTTTGCGAATCGCGAATCATCTTCGCGTAATAAATTTCCGGATTTTGTTCCGAGTGCTTCGCAGAATCCGAGCTTTTCGCGTTCACGAGAAGTTTGCCTTCGCGTCGGGCTTTGAAAAGCACCCACGATTCGACTTTAATCAAATTCTCAATTGTATGCGGAGCGCCCGGGCGGTACGTCGCAACGCCATTGCCTCCACCACTGTGAATTCCGCCCTTCTTCGCGAGAGCCGAAGAAGCACCCGAAATAACCGCTGTAACCAAAACCACGACGACCGCAAAACTCTTCATAGAAA
>JAYSST010000371.1:0-3554 GCA_043720435.1 Bdellovibrionales bacterium | reverse complement strand
CTTGACCACTTCCATGCGCCCTAGAAATAATTTGTTCTATGTTAACGGAACGACTTTTTAATGTAGCACAAGGTGGAGCAGAAGCGATTTTATGGCTTTTGCTCATTCTCAGCGTAATCAGTATTGGGCTCATCCTAGAAAGATGGTTGACGCTTCGAGCGATCGTTTCTAGGTCGAACAAAAATCGCGCGCGAATGCGCGAGGCTTTACAAAGTTATAACCTAGGCGATCTCGAAGACATGGCGCGCGACCGCGATTCACTCGAAGGTCGAGCGCTGTCGTATGGCTTACGTCACGTCAAAGAAAGTGGAACCGATGGACTCGGTGAGATTTTCAATTCTTTTGCTTTGCTCGAACGCCCGCAGCTCGAACGTTCGTTGAACTTTCTCGCGACGATTGGTTCGAATGCACCGTTCATCGGATTGCTGGGTACCGTTCTCGGAATCATGAAAGCGTTTCGCGACCTTGCGGCCAACGCATCTGCCGGCAACGAAGCAGTGATGACCGGTATTGCCGAAGCGCTCGTCGCGACGGCGGTTGGATTGCTAGTCGCAATTCCGGCTGTCATTGCTTACAACTCATTTCAAAAACAAGTTCGCGGAACTTTACAGAGCATCGACAGCGTACGTGAGCTTTGCATCGCCTACGCAAAATCGTTCCGCGGCAAAGCCGGCGCGGGTACGAAAGTGACGACTTAAAAATGTCGATGAGTACGAATCAAAATGAGGATGAACCAATCGCGGCGATAAATATTGTCCCGCTTGTCGACGTCATTCTCGTCGTGCTGATCATCTTCATGGTAACCGCACCGCTCGTGCTTAAACCGGTCATCGACATTAATTTACCAAAATCTTCGTCGGGCCAAGAAGCACCGCCGACTCCTCTGAACGTAGCTATTGGCAAAGATGGCTCGATCATCGTAAACGGCACACCCTCGACGCCAGAGATGTTGACCGCCGTTGCCGCAAAGACAGTGGCAGAAAAGCCCGAGACCGCAGCAATTCTTCAAGCTGATAAAACGGTCACCCTCGAAGTTTTAACCTCGGTGATTGATCTTATAAAAACGGCTGGGATTAAAAAAGTCGCCTTCAGCATCGAAAAGAAGTAGCGACTCAGGGCTCGCGCACAGCCGTTAAGGCTTCACGCGTGCCATGCTATCTACCCTGTACTTTTCATACAGCTCAACATTTAGATTCAGCTTAACTTGGTTCTCTGTAGCCGACACCCTTTGGAAGCTGTATCGCAATTCGCCTGGTCCATTCGGATCGCGCTCGGGCGACTGAATGAAATAGACCATGATCACGTTTTCACCTGGAGCATGCGCGAGAGCCGAGTTTCCACTGACCTGGTTCGCCGCAACACCCGCCGACCGATAGAGCGGCAAAATCGTTTGCTTATAGAAGTAGCAATTCTGTCCGTTCGAATTCGTTCGTGAGAATCGCATTTCTCCGTCGTATGCGGGCGAACTGAACGGGTTTCTCCAGTTGCGATGCTGTAGGAAAATCGTGTCCAGCCGTAAGCCCAAGAAAGATAAACCGACGTTATTTCGGTCGTTCGCTGACGACTTGTTTCTTGTCATCGCAAACTCGAAACCGTCCAGGAAGCCGTCACCATCGCTATCAAAATTAAGTGGATCGGCATCGTTACCCATCGCGTCTGTCCACTTCTGGGTCGGACCAACCGGGGTTTGAGAGAAAAGGAATTTTTCTTCACAAGTATTCATCAGATCTTTGTCAGTGTCCTTACCCTCGGTGCAACCAATCGGAATCGCCTCGCCAAAGACTGCGAACTTGTAGAAAAGCGAATCATTGAGGTACGGATCAAAACTGTTTCGATTGCTCGGGTCGAAACGTTTTCCACCAAGTCGTGTCATCTTTACTGGATCGCCCTGGAATTCAGTGTTGTAACGAATCTCGTCTTTGTCACAGAGGCCATCGGCATCAGAATCTGAATCGATGTCACCATTGTCGCAAGTCGCCGCATTCATGTTGGTGACGACAATATTTTTGATGATCCACGGCTCTGACGTGGTGAATCCGATAAGCGAATCGATTGGAATGCGACCGTCGATGTTCGTATCCAAGAATTTTCCGCCGCCAATTCGGGCCATACGATCGAGGCGTCCCGAGGCTTCTGGACTTGCCGGCCCATAATAGACAGTCGAAAGCGTCACTCGCCCCGCCGTTTTTAAATTGCGGACGTCGCCATCAATAACATTTTCGTCAGGTGGAGTTCCGTAGTCGGTTGGAATTCCGTCTGAGATGAAGACGATCACGTAACTCGACGGTTCAGTTGGATTCGCCGTGATGTCATAAGTCACGGCCGTTCGAGCCATTGCCAGCGCTGATTTGTACGGCGTGCCGCCGATATCGGGAGTTGTCCCTAATCGCGCGATAGCAGCGGTGACCGTTGGAATGTCTCCGCTAAAGGTCGGCTGCTGTGGACTACCGTTATTGATATAGGCTTCAGAAGAAACATCGTTGAAAACAACAACGCCCCATTTAACGGTCGTTTTAGCTCGGTGTTGTGCATAGAACGTGTTGATCGTGCCGACTCGAAATCCATTTGTGTCTGTCGTCGCATTTGAACCAGATTTATCGACAACGAAGAGAATTTTTGTGTAGGCCTCAATCGCCGAAGGTGCGATCGCACAGATTTCGCCGTCAGACTTCGCAGAAGCCAATTCCTTAACCAAGGACAATCGTGCCTGATCGCAGTTTTGAAAGCCCAGCAGGGCTATGCCACCAAGAATGAATGCACCGACCATGCGGCGACGTAGATGCCTCAAATTTCCCCCATCCGATACTAACTATCAGGACCCCACCCATCTACACTTCAAAGGTGAGGCCACCAAAGAGAGCTGCAGAGCGGAGCCTGTCGAACTATCATCAACATCCGTCCAAAAAATCGACAGGACGTTTCAGTCCTTATGTCCTATCGACACAATGCCGATTTCACTTGTGTGAGAATCCGCGAATTGCTCAGAAAAATAAATGGCGTCCGCCATCGTCTCAAAATGAGACAGACCGTCTCGTGCATTCTTTTGTGCGCTTCTCTGTGCGCTCCGGGATCGATGGCTTATGGGCAATCCCGAGTTGATCTTGAAGACTTGTCGGTGAAGGGCGAGATCTTAAATGATAATCGCCTGCGTATGTCGTCGAGAGAAATCACGCGCATTCAGGATCGCGTGAAATATCGAAAAAACTTTCGACCTGAGATCATCGATGGTTCTGATATTCGAGTTCCCGCTTCTGAAGTCCTAGCGGACGTCGAAGCTAAGTTTGATGAAGCGGAGGCGAAATAATGAAAGCGCCGTCAGCTTTACTCGATGCACCAGTCGAAGTTTGTATCATGCGTGATTCGAAGCCTCTCATGACTCAAATTTTTCAGCACACGCCCATTCGCTTCGGACGAATATTAGACAACGACATTGTTTTGCCTTTCGAAAGTATCTCGCGGCATCACTGCGAACTGCATTTTGAAAATGGCAAGTGGACCCTTAAAGATTTGCAGAGCTTGAACGGCGTTCAAGTCAACGGTGAGAGAGTTTCAAG
>JAYSST010000370.1:0-1480 GCA_043720435.1 Bdellovibrionales bacterium | reverse complement strand
TTGCAACGACGCCAGGATTCTGCGAAATATCGAAACCTGCGCGTTTCTTATAGGAATCGATCGCAAAAACGACGTTCGCAGCAATGTAATGAACTGCGGTGCGAGGATTTATAATGTCTTCGTAAATTTCTTTCGGACGCTCGATGGAAATCAATCGGAAGCCGCTCGTTCTATTTACATTGTCCGTCACCATCAGCGCGCGAATCGGATCAAGTTGACCTACGCCGTATGAGATCCCGACTGAAATCGGGTTGAAGAATGAAAACTTGAAGCCTTTCGACCCGAAATTACGCCCACCTACCACCTTGAATCTGTAGGTCGCCTCGTAAACTTCGGCGACACACTCCCAATAATCTGCATGCGAGTTTGGCTTCAAAGTATCGCACCGTCCAAAGGAGGCCTCCTTTAAGAGACTTGTGAGATCGACACCTTTCGACGAAAACCGAAGCGCCCATTCTGCGGCCCACGACATGCTTTGCACGACGTAGCTTTGAACTGAATCCGTAAGACCGACATTATAGACGTGTTCACCCACGATATTGCCGAGAATTAAGACCGGATCGATTCCATACAGCGCTCCGGCCTTCTTGATTTCGGCGACGGTCTTGTCGTCCTTCGCGATGCTGTTCAACGTCTTCTTGAAGAGTCTGTTCAGTTCTGCCCGAAGATCATCGGTGTTCAGGCGACCAAACTTTGAGTATGTCATGCCAGGCATGTTCTTCTCGGAGTTCAAATTCTGCCAATTGATTTCTGGGTTGCGGTTTCCCGGAGGCAAAATAATGACGATTTTTTTATCTCGATAATTTTCATAGGTGATTTCTGATGCACCCGGGGTCACCGACTCGGCGTCAGAGGTAAAATAATCCGCTTTCGGCGAACATCCAATCGTCATCAGCAATGCGGCGGTAAGGCCCATAATGGCGATGGAAACGGGGGCGAAATAACGATGCTGAACGGCTGACATTCGTAGCTCCTGGGCGATTCGATGGGAATGCCCAAGACATTGCAAAAGTCGGGTAAGTTAAGAGTAAGTGATAGGAGTTCTGGGAATGGTTTCAGAGTGGCCACAGTCTAGCGACCCCTGAAGCTTCTTCAAGTGACAGGACCTTTCTCGGCACCTGCCTTGGCCTTCTAAAAACTATGCGCGTCCACGGGGCTCGGATGGTCCCGTCATTCGCACGCTATCCATCACGGCCATCGCGGTTGCGATCAGTGATGAAGGATCACTGATGTTCGATGGAACGATAATAGCGCGGGCGTCGTACGCGACTTGGCCAAACTGCTTAACGTATTCTTCAGCAATTTTTAATTTTGCCGCCGCTTCGCCGCCGGGGGCGCTCATGGCGCTCGCAATTTGCCGCAGTCCTTCGGCACTCGCACTTGCAACCGCTAAGATCGCCTGCGCTTTACCTTCTGCTTCGTTGATCTGTTTTTGTCGATCGGCTTCAGATGCCTTAATCGTTTCCTGCTTTTCACCTTC
>JAYSST010000369.1:0-1480 GCA_043720435.1 Bdellovibrionales bacterium | reverse complement strand
TGCGAAGCGCGCTTGATGCGGATTTTGTAGCTGTCGATTTTCTTTTTCAACGTGTTGCGGTTGATACCTAACAACTGCGCTGTCTTTACCTGATTGCCGTTGCGAGATTGCAACGCGAGTTCGATAAGAGGTTTTTCAACCTGCTCAAGAACGATGTCGTAGAGACCCGAGAGCTCGATGTTCGCATCGCGCTGCTGTTGGAAGAGAACCTCAAGCTTGCTCTTAACGAGCTTCTCGAGGCTGACCGCCTGAAGGTTTGCGACAAAGAGGTTGTCCGATGAATTCAAGTTTGGAGTCATACCGCGTTCACCCAATTGCCCACCTGAAAGATTGCTGGTCGCAGACGTAACCAATCCCTTGAAGGGAACATCGCGATTCGCGTCTCTGCCCATATCGCGCCCTAAATTCATACCAGGAGTGGGAGTCTCAACAGCCATTGGTGGGATCCATTTCGTTATTTTGTTTCGAACATTACGTTCAGTTAGTCGGTTCGTCACCACGATAAGATCTTTGTCTCACGATTTTCATCAGCAGCCCGTGTCGCAACAGCTTCAGGGCCGAAAAATTCATCGTGCACGTCAAACACCTCGAACGTGGGCAGACCAGATAAACTTGTGAAGCTGAGTTTGCAAGCGCGCAGGAGATTTTGTGGAAAGAATTTTTGAGGCTAGCCATTTCGCGTCGACGCGCTGATGGGCTGGACTGTACAAAACCTCAGTGTGTTCGAAGAGATGGTTCTCAGCTGCGAAATTTTCGGCCCACTGAAAATCTTTTTCGGAACAAATAACGAATTTGAATTCACTGTTGACAACCGAGAATCCGGGGTTGGTTGGCAGGTTCGCACTGTGAAAAGAATCGGCGGCTCCCGAATCTGGAGTTTTCACATCGATGATTTTCTTGACGCGCGCATCGACAGGACTGGTATCAAGCGAACCACCGGTCTCGAGCGACACCTTATATCCGAGGTCGCAAAGCTGTCGCATCAACTCGAGCGAAGCAGACTGGAGCAGAGGCTCTCCGCCTGTGAGGCAGACATGGCGAGCACCATGACCTTCGACTTCAGCAACAATTGAAGAGAGCGAGCGGGGCTCACCCTGATAATACGCATATGCGGTGTCACAGTAACGGCAACGAAGATTGCAGCCTGACGTACGAATAAAAACCGTGGGGTAGCCAACCCACGAAGATTCGCCCTGAATGCTATAGAAAATCTCGTTGATCTTCATGTTCAGGCCCACGCTGTCGTGAGGGGTCTGCTCTTTAGGCGAGATGGTCGGTTCACGGAGCATAGTGTTCGGTACGGATCCACGCTACCAAAGTCAAGTCGAGCACCTGTGTTGCGAGCTCTTGCTAGTAGACGAGCCTCCTTCAGCATAAACTCTTAAGCATGGGTTCAAGTATTCGTTCTTCTCGTTCTGGTTCTGGTGTCGCCGGTCGCCTTCGTCGCGACGTTGTTGGAATTATGTGGATCGCCGCAGGG
>JAYSST010000368.1:0-9316 GCA_043720435.1 Bdellovibrionales bacterium | reverse complement strand
CTCGACTGGCTGTTGGCATGCGTCTCTCGGGATTCATGATTCTCTTTGGAATCATTATGACAGTGGTTCAGCCGACCATGTTGGTAAACTGGATGCATCTAACTTACATCGCAGGGTTTGGATTAATGACCCTAACGGTCGCTACTCGCGTGACACTTGCTCACGGCGCGTACGACTTGGTGTTCGAAACGCGGTCGAACGCTTTGTGGGTCAGTGGCGCACTGATTTTAACCGCGGCGTTAGCGCGAGTAGGCGCTCCGTTTACCGGTTCCGGCTATTCGATGCATTTGCTATATGCTGCAGTGCTGTGGCTCCTTGCAATTGGCGTGTGGAGCGCTGTTTTTCTTAAGCGAATGTTCTGGAAAGGCGAAGACGCAGCGAGCTGCTGAGTGTTTAGAACTGGCCCACCTCGCTGCGCTTGGTGGGCGTTTTGCCTTCCTCCAGAAGGATATGAATCAATCATGTCCTTACTGCTTAGAGGCTTCAAAATTATCCGGCACCCGGTCTTTCGTGAGACGTTCTGGGTCTTACAAACGAAAATCCGACTCGCGCGCTGTTCAACGTTTTTATTGTCAGAGGTGCGAAAGAAGTTTTTCGAGAAGCACCAGGCGCCCGGCGTATCCGCAGAAAAAACGACATTTTAATGATCGGTTAAGAAAACTTCTTTGCTCGGGCGTGTCGCTCCGTCGTGCAGCAAAGCTCCTTCATCTAAGTCGAACGACAATTGCGCGTAAGCTAATTTACCTAGGCCAATTGAGTCGAAACGAGCTCATAGCGACTAATCTCCTCAACGAGAAATGCTTAAACGTGGAATTCGATGACCAAGAAACTTCGGAACACACAAAGTGTAAGCCGCTTTCGATTACGCGTGCTGTCGAATCTAAGTCGAGGCGCATCCTGGGATTCGAAATTTCACAGTTTCAGGCAAAAGGCCATCTCGCCCGAATCGCACTAAAAAAATATGGTCCGCGGATCGACACGAGGGCTCTGGGCCGAAAACGGCTTTTTGAAACGCTAAAACTTTTAGTTTCTGAAACGGCCACTTTTCGGTCCGATCAAAATCCACATTACCCCGCCGATCTTAAAAAGTACTTTCCGAATGCTTCGCACATCTCTTTTAAAGGAGCGCGGGGTTCGATTGTCGGACAAGGGGAGCTTAAAAAAATCCGGTTCGATCCACTGTTTTCGCTCAATCACACCTGCGCGATGACGAGGGCGAACATGAATAGGCTTTTTAGAAGAACCTGGTGTACCACGAAGCTCCCAGAAAGATTGGCAGATCACTTCGCTATCTATGCGGTTTATCACAACGAAATGCTGAAGATTTCGGGCCACTAGCGCAGCGTCGTGGACCAGTTCTTAAATGTCAGGCTCTTAGTCCAGTTGTACGCGCAGTTCATAAAATAAGGTCGCCCGCGGTCTGACGAGGAAATTGTATAGAGGGATGACACTTTTGAATCGCATCGTTCTTCCGGTTTCCGTTGTTTCAATCTTCGCAACACTGCTCGCGCCTTCCGGGTCGCATGCGTTTCCGCTGACTAGCACGAAGCCTTGGAATCCGTCGGCCGGCGTCGAAATTTTTTACTCGAGCGGTTTCACTTACGATGGAGTCGCGGCGCTATCGAACTGCTCCGGATCGTTTGTGAAGTTCAAGTCGGCACCGGCAAGCGCGCTCGGACTTGTACTGACCAACGGACATTGCACCGGAGGAATGTTTGGCGGGATGCCGAGACCGGGCCAGGTCATCTATAAAAAACCGCAGACATTCAACATGAAGTTGCTGAAGCACGATGGATCGACTCTCGCCGGCTTGAAGGCAACACAAATTGTTTACGGAACAATGACTGACACTGATGTAGCGCTCTTGCAGCTAAATCAGACGTACGCGCAAATCGAATCGGCAACCGGTGTTAAGCCTCTCGTCCTCAGTGACGTTGCGCCATCGGCGGGCGATCCGATGGACATTCCGTCGGGGTATTGGAAGCGCACGTATAGATGCGTGATCGAAGCGACAATTCCGA
This sequence comes from Bdellovibrionales bacterium, assembly GCA_043720435.1. Classification (GTDB taxonomy): domain Bacteria; phylum Bdellovibrionota; class Bdellovibrionia; order Bdellovibrionales; family JAMPXM01. The sequence goes on along the minus strand of JAYSST010000368.1, from coordinate 7,295 downwards.
CGTTGAAAGAGGGCGGCTACGTCATGGTAAATTCACTTCGTTACAGCCCCGTCGGTTGCGAAGTTGTGGGCGGTACCTCTGGTTCGCCAATCGTCTCGCCAATCAGTGGAGAAGTGATCGCCATCAACAACACGGGTAACGAAGACGGCGCAAAATGCACAATGAATAATCCGTGCGAGGTGGATTCATCAGGAAACGTCACCGTGATCAAGGGACGCGGCTACGGTCAGCAGATCTATACGATGAGTACTTGCGTGAATGCGCAGGGGACATTCGATCTAGCTATCGCAGGTTGCGTTCTGCCGAAGTAAATTCGTTCGAAGGTGATTGTGAATTTAACCCGACGAAAAAAATTTTTAGGAGCGGTTTTTGGAGTCGCAGTCTGCGTCGCCATCGGAAATTTTCTTTGGGGCGAGATTAAGCTTCAGAATCAGATGCAGGCTCTCGACCGCTTCTGCGCTTCACTAAAAGTTCAAAGTTCGCTGGGAGAAGTGCAGACCTCGATCGCGTTCGCTCCCGGACTGCATATGATATTGCTTGATCAAAGTGCCGAAGGAAATCAGGTTGGCAGCATTTATTTCGACGGCGGTCGCTGGGGCTGCAGCGTTACGTTCATGAAAGGGCGATTGGTAAAAAGATCGTTCGGATCTGGAAATCTAGCCCGCAACTCTGGCGAGCCGCCACCAAAGTTAAAACCCTGGTAACTATCGATGACCCAGCTGTTGCCGCTTAATACACTGCGGACGGAATAAATCTCGGTGCCTCCGGAAATCATGGCCAGCGCCGAATACCAAAACAATTTTTTTCTGCTTTGGATTGGCGATGAAGTAGTTCCGGATGTCTTCTAAGACCATGCGTTCGCGCACAGTCGTTATCAATTCAAGGATATCTAGCGGAATCTCGTCGTCGCCATCTTTGCCCTTGAGGCCCTCGTCGACGCGGTTCAAGAGCTCGGTCAGAGCCGACCCCGCACGCGGAACGTTGTGAAGTTTTGCAATCCACCCGAGTTTATAAATGACCCCAGAGCCACCTTGCTCGAGCAACTCCTTACGCTGCAACTGGGTCAATTCCGAGTACCGCGCCGGTGGCCGACCGTTTGGAAACACTCTCGCCATGTAATTTACCCACGGCTTCAGTGCCCCTTTTAGGTCGGACCAGTCGCGGTCTTTGTCACCGGAGGATTCGTTAAACACGGGGTACTGTGGGTTGGCGTACAAAAAAGAGGCGATTCGAAACTGGGATAGGACCGCTTCTTCTTCGTCATCCTGCACCGTTTTGCCGGGCACGGCGAATTTATGGACCTGCGGAAGGAATAGAATCTCGTGCCTGCACGCAGGGGCATTCGCCTCGGCGAGTTGCGCAACGAAGATCGAACAGGCGATTAAAATCAAACGGATGGTAGCGGTTATCACAGACCTCATCGGTGCAAGCTGCAAGCCGGGGTCGGCCGCAAGCCGGGCGGCGGTCTGCTTACATGTGACACAGGAACAATTTGCAGCCGCTGGGTTTTCGGTGGAATCGGCCGATGGACGAGCTACAACCTCACCTTCAACCGAAACTAATTTTCGCGGCCGAAATCGGCCTTGGAGAAATCATGGGACGATCGATTTTGATGACGGCGGTTCTCGCGCTTGGGTTTGCAACGCAAGCTCTCGCGGCTGAACCGAAGAATGCAGCTTCTGACCGATTCGCGGTAAAACTACTGCAGGGACTTTACAATCAGACACCGAACGAAAACATTGTGCTTTCGCCAACGAGCCTCAGCACCGTGTTCACTCTCGTAACTGCGGGTGCGGGAGTGTCTGATCAAAAGACGGTTTTGAAAGCGCTTGGTTATGACGGCGCAACAATGGCTGAAGTTTTGAAAGATAACGCAGCTTTCGAAAAATCTTTGGTAAAGAGCAAAGATTATTCGGTTTCATCAAAAAACCTTCTTTTCACAAACGTCGCTCTCGATGCGGGGTACAAATCTTCAGCAATTAAGTCACTCAGCGCAGAATCGGCGTTGGTAGATTTCACGAAACCTGCGACAGCGGCGGCGGTTAACACTTGGGCGGACAAGTCGACCGACGGCTTGATCAAAGAAATCGTGAAGCCAGCAGAAATCGAAAAGCTTGCGTTTCTCGGTCTCAATGCCACTTTCTTGGATGCGAAATGGGGCGAGAAATTCGATTCTCCGTATCCACAAGGTGTTCAGTTCTTGAGCGAAGATGGCAAACCGATGATGGCGGCGTCAAAGCCAGTCAAGGTTCAATTGATGACTTCGAACCCAAGCCTGCCGATTGTTGCCGTCGAATATCCGACGTTCACAGTTTACGACATTCCCTACAAAGCTGGAGCTGACGGTCAGCCACAAGGTTCTTTCCAGATTTTATTGCCAGCGATGTTGAACAAAGCCGACGTCGAAAAAGCAATGTGGGAAAGCAAGAAAGTGGATCCAAAACTTGCTCCGCTCTCTGGCGTTATCGCAAGCCTCAGCGCACAAATGATCGAGCAGATCGGTGTCGATGTTGCCGCGAAACGCGCTCAACGAAGTCGTTCGTTCATGTTGCACATCCCGAAATTCAAAGCAGAATTCACTTCAGAAAACGATGCGCTTAAGTCGCTCGTTACTGAGTGGGGCGCTGGCTCGATTTTCGGTAGCATCGACATGTCTCCGATGGTTGCTGAAGGTTCGAAGCAGCTTTGGAGCAAGAGTGTCATTGCCTTGATCAAACAAAAGGCCGCGATTGAGGTTTCTGAAACTGGAACTAAAGCTGCGGCTGTTTCAGCTATCGGTGGCTTCCCAGAGTCGTGCCCACCGCCACAAATCTACGTTGATCGTCCATTTGCTTACCTCGTGAAAGACACCGCTACAGGGCGGATCGTGTTCGCAGGTACGTACGTCGATCCAACAAAAGCAACGGTTCCGTAAATTCTTAGTTGCCCTCGCAAACGATGACATAATCGGTTGCGGGGGTTTGCCAGTGATTAATCAGCGACTGCTTCTCGCCTTTCTTTAACGGATGATATCCCACGCCGGTCTGGCGAAGCGCATCTGTGATTTTCGAGTCGAGAGTTTTCTCGCACGTAACTAAAAAAGCGCGCCGCTCTTTGAAACTGTCTAGTACATCCAAATGAATGAAACCGTGCTTCGGTAGTTTAATCGGGCTGTACACACGCTCGACCTTCGGTTCGCTCTGCTTGGTTGCCGGCGGGGCTGCCGTTGCATGGATGGTCACTCCTGAGAAAAGTATAAGAGTGATAGCGGTATTTAGTTTTCCGATCACAGGGAACCTCCAGCGGTTTTCAGCAGGTGCTGTTGCAGGGCGCGGCGTTCGTCATCTTTTAGATTAAAGCCGAGCGGCATTCTTCCATTTTCGATGTAGGCCATGACCTTAAAGAGTAAGAGCGGATCATTCGATGTCGCTTTCTTAAATTCGGAATCCGAAGTGAGGAAGTGATACTTAGTCGGTAGGTACGAATCTTTACCGTGGCATGCGGTACAAAACATTTGGGTCATCGCGCTGCCATTGAGCTTCGATGTTTCGCCAAGACCCTTGAACTCTTGAATGAGGGTTGACCGCAAATCTTCAAATTTCGGTTTGAGTTCGGCGGCGGACGTCGGTACCACCGCGAGCGCAGGCGTCAGGCGTTCACCCACTTTTTCTCGATGCGCTTGGCCGAGACTTTCGCACATCGCTTTTTGATTTTCGATCTTATCGAATTCGATAGCGCCACCCAGGTCGTCAATGCACGAGAAGTCTTGGTCTTTGAAAAAAGCGGAGACGCCACGACTTAGGCGGAAGTTTCCTTTAAGGCCCGGAACGGTTTTAGCCAGCTCGCGAAGGAGAAGGCTCTGGACAAGTCGCGAAACCGAATTGTCTTGGCCGTAAGCCCCTTGTACACCAGTCGGGAACGCCGGATCCATCGGACTATTGAAATGGAGTGTCCATTCATCCGGCTTTACGCCGAGAAGCGCCGCGACCGTGTACAGGCGAAGCGAACCCGAAGTCGAAGAACGCGGATCCATGGCATTGAGCCCGTCGATGAACGCAGGAGTTTTATAGCGGCTGCCGAGAAGTTTACGCAGTTCGACATCAAGATCCAAATATTTGCAGTTTAAAGATTCCATCGCGAGCAATGGCGCAGTTCGTAAGTAGTCGCGATCCCGCAAAAGATTCGACACGATTCTAATCGCGAGCAGATGGCTGAACGTGTCGGTGAATTTGAGATTCGGCCTGACGTGATAGTTATTCGTCTTCAGGCCGCGAATGTAGCTTTCGTTTGCGTACGGATTTTCACCAGCGCCAAGTTTCGTCAGTGCGTGATAGGGATAATGCTCGTAGCCCGGTGGGATCTTTTTCGGCCAAGGCAAAGTTTGATAGCAAGGGTCTTGCGTCGCAATTTGCTTAAACTGTTGAAAGACCGAAAACTCCTTCGTGCCCGTGAACAGCGTATCATCTTCGCTGCCAAAAAAACCCGGCCAATTTGGATAACCTGCGAAGATCGGACGAAGCTGCTGCCGGTTTTCTCCGACACCGTGGCACTTCAAACAGGTTGTGGAGTCGCGCAATATTCGAGGCTCACTTTGACCAGCTAAGCTTGTCGCCGTCGATTTGCCATACACGGGTTCGAGTTTTTCAAATTTCAGACTGAGTGACTTCCAGCGGGCTGTCGGTGCGTCCTCGAAATGAAGAATTTCGACCGCACCGTAGTCTTGGCTTTCCGGATTACAAACGAAGCTCATCGCAATCTTACCGTTTGCGCTCATGCGTAGGACGCGTGGCCACTGCTCGTCGACTTTGTGGTGCTGAAGGCTGCGAGTGTTCGGAACGAACGTGAAAGTTTGCAAAGAACCCTTCGGAATCGCATTCAGAAATTGCACCATCGTTTTTATTTCAGGCTTTTCAGCAAGGGCGACAATCTCGTCGATCTTCACGGCCCGTTCAGAACAATCGGGTCGAATGTCGAGCTTCGGCGATGCACCGATCGGCGGTGCAATAAGGAGCAAACAAAGGCTTAGTAACACGCTACAAATAATCGAATTCATGTTTCTCGAAAGACCGCAAAGTTTGATGATGAGTATGCATAGCAGATTCGAACTCAGATGTCATTTCCTCAATGAAGAACCTCGGCGGGACGGCGACCCGGTTGGCCTGGAATGCGCTGTCAAGTCCTGGTCTCATCCTCGCAAAAACTTGAATTCGATTCTGCCGGTTGGCAACTCGAATGCGTCTACATTAACACGTATGGTTGACCGGGGTTTTTTGACCTCATTTCTTCAACCGAGGATTTATGAACGATCGAGACGTAGCGACATACTTAGTTCAAAAAAAAAGCGCGGTGTTTCGGCGCTGGGAACATCAGGTGAGAGAGGCGCTTCCCGTCGCTCGCCAATATGAATCTCTTGCGCTTACCAATTCGCTACCAGAACTCTATGATGGATTGATTGATACTCTCAACGCCTCCGATCCAAAGGCATTTCTTGATGAAGTTGCAGAGGAGTTGGGAAGGGGCCACGGCGAAGAACGAAGTCAGTTGCCGGGATATGACCTCACTCACATCATCGAGGAATACCAACTGCTTCGCCACGTTATTTTTGACGTGGTCAGAGAGTCAGGACCACTGACGGATAGAACGACCGATCTCATTCTTGATGCTATCGCGATCGGAATTCGAAACGCTACATGTGAATTTGTTAGACTGAAATCAGACGACCTTAGAAAATCCGAACACAAAGCTCAAGTCGCCAACGTTGCGAAGTCGGCGTTTCTAGCGAATATGAGCCACGAGTTGCGAACACCGCTTGGTGCCATACTCGGTTTTGCCGAGCTTTTGAAAGACGAGGCATTGGGAACAAAGCGGGCAGATTAACTGGCGAAACTGGTCGACGATGTTCTCAATTTTTCGAAAGTTGACGCCGGTCGTTCAGACGTTGATAAAATTCCTGTCTCACTTGATTCGTTGTTGAAACATGTCATCGAGCTTTTTGAAGCATCAGCTAGTTCAAAAAACGTCGTGCTCTCGGTCTCTTTCGAACGTGACATGCCGATGTGGGTGAAAAGCGATCCGGCGGTGCTCCGGCAAATTCTCATTAATTTAGTTGGAAATGCAGTAAAGTTCACCTTCTCCGGTTCGATAAAAATTTTGGTGGAGTCGATGCAGATACGGTCGAAGATGGCTGGGCTGCGCTTCTCAATTATCGATACTGGTATTGGAATTTCGGACGCGGACGCGACTTATTTGTTCGAACCGTTTTCACAAGGCGATAACTCGACAACGAGACGCTTTGGTGGCACAGGACTGGGCTTGGTTCTTTCGCGTGACCTTTCGCGCGTCCTCGGCGGCAAAAATTTTGCTAGTAGATGACTCGCTCGATAATCAAGTCTTCCTCAAACATTTATTGGAAGCGAGGGGCGCGTTCGTAACCGTCGCCAATAATGGCGAGGAGGGAGTGCAGCTGGCGTTGAGCGGTCGCTATGATCTCGTGTTGATGGATATGCAGATGCCAACTCGCGATGGTTACACCGCGACTCAAAATCTACGTGAAGTCGGGTTCTCGAGACCGATCATTGCGCTAACCGCTCACGCCATGGCGGAAGAACGCTTGAAGTCCAAGGCGGCCGGGTGCGACGACCACGTAACAAAACCCGTCAATTTAGAACAATTAGTACAAAAGATAAGTCGACTTAGCGGCTCGGAACGGGTGGCCAACCATTAGTCAAACCCGGCGAAAATTTGTGTTAGGCCCAATTGATGAAAAAAGTCGGCTTGATAACCTCAGACTTGGATCCGCTGTTAACCGCCGACGATAGACTGGCGTTCGGGCCGTTAAAGGAACGCGGTATTTTGGCGTCGGCTTTGATTTGGGATCAACCGCACGATTTGTCCGAGTTCGACGGGCTCGTTTTTCGCTCGTGCTGGAAGCAGCGAAGGCCAGAGGCCGAAGCGACATAATAGTCATTCGCTGCACGCAACGCGCGCAGAAGCGTTTGGTGATCCAACCCCTCCAATATCCGAACGCAGCCAACCTCTTGTATTCATTGATTTTGCGACCTTAGAAAAACCCGACTTTTCTCTGGAGTTCGTCGAAAATTATCAAAATGGTTTTTCTCTCTCGGAAATCGCGAAGCTCTTCGCAACAAGTCGAGTGGCGGCTGGAAACCGTATTACGGTTTCTGTTACTTCCAAGGCCGGCTGACGAAACATCCGATCGAGTTTCCTATTCAAAACATTCTTAAACGGTTCGAGGACGCAAAGGTCATTTTATACAAAGGCGGTCGCTATGAACTTGGATAAATTTTTGTATGGGT
>JAYSST010000367.1:0-3565 GCA_043720435.1 Bdellovibrionales bacterium | reverse complement strand
AAGATACGGATCTCGAGCGCTCGACAGAAGAGTCGATGAAGATGCAAATCGCAGATCTAAAATGGTTGGGACTCAAGTGGGAAGAGGGTCCGGATCCGGAAACTTTCAAGGATGTGGGACCGCACGGTCCGTACCGGCAAAGTTACCGAAAAGAAATTTACATGCAGCACGCGACGAAACTCGTCGATAGTGGTCGTGCGTACTACGATTTCCGAACGGACGCTGAACTTGATGTTATCAAAGAGCGCCTCGTCAAAGCCGGGAAACCGCCGCAGATCGAAGCGCCGGATAAAATAGTTCCGCCGGATGAAGCTCGCGCGCGAATTGCCAAGGGCGAGCTGGCGGCGATTCGATATCACGTTAAGGAAAAGCGCGATTACGTGGTTAACGATCTCGTTCGTGGCGAAGTTCGATTCCCATCCGACATGGTTGGCGACTTCGTATGCATCCGCTCGAACGGAATGCCAGTCTACAATTTTTGCTGCGCAATCGACGATGCGTTGATGAAGATCACGCACGTATTTCGCGCCGAAGAGCATTTGTCGAACACACTTCGCCAAATGATGTTGTTCGAAGCCTTTGGATACACGCCACCGAAGTTTGGACATCTTTCGTTTATCTTGGGTAGCGATCGTCAGAAGCTTTCGAAACGTCACGGGGCGACTTCGTGCAATGACTTCCGACTCAAAGGTTATCTGCCCGAGGCGCTGAACAATTTTATTTTGCTTTCTGGTTGGTCATCGCCCGACGGTCGCGAAATCTTGTCGCGCGACGAGCAGATTCAGCAGTTTACGCACGAACGTTTCAATTCGGCTCCAGCCGTATTTGATGAAGTTAAACTTTTGTGGATGAACGCGACTTATTTGCGGGCGCTGCCGCACGAAGAATTGTGGAATCGCATTCAGCCTTTCTTGAAAGATGCGGGGATCACTCTGCCGCAAGCGGCTGATCCGACGTGGCGCGATCACGCGCTGACGGCATTCAAGACGTCGATGGAAACTCTGGCCGATGCTGCAAAACTTTTTGAATCGATCGATGATTCGAAATTTTCGATTAAAGCGGACGCTGCTGAAGTAAAAGCATGGCCCGAGTCACACAAAGTGTGGGTTGCCTGGAAAAGCGAACTAGAAAAGCATGCCGACAACCACGTCAGTGAAAGCGAATTTGCATTGATGCAAGATCGCGTGAAGGTAGCGGCAGGAGTGAAGGGCAAACATCTCTTCCAGCCAATTCGTGTCGCGATTCTTGGGCAGCCACATGGCACGGAACTAAAAGTTTTGGTGCCGCTCTTAGAAAAAAAATCACTCATCAAGCGGGTTGAGGCCTGCCTGTGAAGATCTACAATACGATTTCGAAAGAGAAAGAAGAGTTCAAGCCCTTGCAGGAGGGCGAAGTGTCGATCTACGTCTGCGGACCAACCGTATACGACTTTTTGCACGTCGGTAATTTTCGTGGACCTGTGTTTTTCAATATGGTTCGGAATTGGCTCGAAACAAAAGGTTTCAAAGTAAATTACGTCGCAAACTTTACCGACATCGACGATCGCATTTTGCAGAGATCGCTAAAAGAGAACGTCGATTCTCTTGTGATCAGTGAACGATACATTCGTGAATACAAAACCGATTTTAAAAACCTCGGTTTGCGTCCGCACGATGCGAACCCGAAAGTGACAGAGCACCTTCCCGCAATCGTCGAGATGACACAGAAGTTGATCGAGAACGGCAAAGCATACGAAGTCGACGGAGAAGTTCTGTACTCGGTTCGTTCATTCAATGGCTACGGAAAGCTTTCGAAGCGCGATATCGAAGACATGCGCACCGGCACTCGAGTTCAACCTGGCGAAAAGAAAAAAGACGTCTTGGACTTTTCGCTTTGGAAACCAGCGAAACCAGGTGAACCGTCGTGGCCTTCGCCGTGGGGAGCGGGGCGACCGGGCTGGCACATCGAGTGCTCGGCCATGGTTAAAGCTTTGTTCGGTGATTCGATCGATATTCACGGCGGGGGAATGGATCTCATTTTTCCGCATCACGAAAACGAAGTCGCGCAGAGTGAAGGCGCAAGCAACAAGCCCTTCGTTAAATATTGGATGCACTGGAACATGATCAACCTCGGTGGTCTTAAGATGTCGAAGTCGGTTGGCAACATCCGAACGATTCGCGACTTCTTGAATGAATATCACCCCGAGATCTACAAGTTTATGATTCTGACTGTTCACTATCGAAGTCCAAGTGACTTTTCGGAAGTCGGCATCGAGCGCGCGGTTTCGGGATTGGCGCGAATGTACTCGGCGCTGGCACAAGCGGATCGTGTCTTAGCAGGGACGAACGCTGCGGAAACCGTGTTTGGTGGGAAAACTGCTCCGGCACTGCTAGATGCCATCAGAAATGCTAACACGCGTTTCTTTCAAGCGCTCGACGACGACTTCAATACGCCCGAAGCATTCGCCGAAATGTTCAATGTGATTCGAACTTTCAATTCGAGTTTGAAACCGGGTAAACCGACGCCTGACTCGCAGGCGACGGCGCACGCTTTTTCGGCATGGTTGACGACGCACGGAAAAATATTTGCGTTGCTTCAAGAAAACGCCGAGCGATTTTTGACAACTCTCGACGACATGTTGCTGAAGAAAAAAGGCCTCGAGCGTAAAGCGATCGACGGCAAAGTTGCCGAACGATGGGCTGCGCGTCTTGCGAAAGATTTCGCAGCGAGCGATCGCTTGCGCGACGAACTGCTGGGCCTCGGTATTGCAATCTCTGACTCGCAAGATGGAACTAGATGGGAAGTTAGCAAGTAATGCGAAGGGCGGCGTCGTGAGTGAAACGTTGCCCGGTGGGCGTCGGGCGAGAATACCCATTGGTCAGTTTAAGTTAAAAACTGAAATGAAACCTTCGGGCGATCAGCCTGCGGCCATCAAACAAATCGTCGAGCACATCGGCTCGCAGACGAAACATCAAGTTCTGTTAGGCGTGACCGGTTCGGGAAAGACGTTCACGATGGCGAACGTCATCGCGCAAACGAATCTTCCGAGTTTGATTCTTGCGCCGAACAAGACACTTGCGGCGCAGCTGTATGCCGAGTTCAAAGAATTGTTTCCTGAGAATGCGGTCGAGTATTTCGTTTCTTATTACGACTACTACCAGCCGGAAGCATACATCCCATCGTCGGATACATTCATCGAGAAGGATTCAGCGATCAACGAGCAGATCGATCGCATGCGCCACTCGGCGACGCGTTCGCTATTTGATCGGCGTGACGTCATTATCGTCAGCTCAGTTTCTTGCATTTACGGTCTTGGTTCGCCCGAAGCTTATGAAGGGCTGATGATTCACATCGTCGTCGGAACAGAAATTCGTCGCGACCATTTTCTCCGTGAACTTGTTCGAATTCAGTACGGACGGAACGACATCGACTTTCACCGCGGCAAATTTCGTGTTCGCGGCGACATCGTTGATATCCATCCACCGTATGAAGAAGAGCGAGTGGTGCGGGTCGAATTCTTTGGCGATTACATCGAAAAAGTTTCTTGGATAGATCCGCTTCGCGGTCAAACTCTCGAAGAAGTCGA
>JAYSST010000366.1:0-3575 GCA_043720435.1 Bdellovibrionales bacterium | reverse complement strand
GCTTTAAAGGACTTGAGCACCGCTGGCCTCAAGAAAACCTGCTTCGTGAGGTTTAAATTCTTCACCGCTGGCAATGAATTGATCCAAGAGAAAGTCGGAAGCCTGTCAGTAGCGGACAAAGAAGCCGTGACGGGTGCTATTGGGATCTTTTTACCCGGATAGAGACCACGTGGGTGGCTGTCCGCCCATCGGACGGCCTGTCGTGTTCATGGTATGCCCGAGTTTAAGTTAGCCCCAGAGTTGCACTGATATCGGCGGGATGTTCTTTTTAAAACTCATCTCGCTCGGTTATGGAGACAAATGCACCTGCGATCGATCCTCGTATTCGCCACTCTCTTGATTACGCAAAATGCGGTGGCTACCGATGTTTGCGAATCTAAGTTTTTAGCGGCAGGGATTAAACCAGGAACGAAGGACTGCGAGATCCGCTGTGCGACGTTGCCAGTCGATATGGGAACCTTCAATTGCTCAATGGCTTGCGAGGACTTCTGCAAAACGTATCTGAAGCCTGAGACCGTGGGAGATCTCGTACGTTTCATTGAACCTCGCGCGCTGACACCAGAAGAAAAGTCTTTAGTTGCGAAATATCCGCTAGAGGCGATGAAAGTCTACCGTGCAAAGAAAGAAGCCCTCAACTCAACCAGAAGAATCTTTGGCGATAATTTCCGAAATGACGAAAGTGACGCCTTCAGACATTTCGTTTGGGCTGGAATGCTCCGCGAACAAGTTGGCAAAGACTTAGCCAGCGCATTTTTGAATGCGCACGAGGCCAGTTCTATGGCTCCACAAACAGAAACGAAAATGGATCAGCTTAATAACGCAAAAGGTGTTGATGCGGCCACAAAGCTGAAGAACGAAAAGAAGTTTAGCGAGGAAGCACTCGAGCGAGCTGCGCTTCAAAGTATCAAAAACGGCGACCTTAATGTATTGTCGCCGTCCGGAAAGGTTCCCGAATGGAAAAAGTAATATTTAAAAGTCTTTTGCCGTTTATTTTTGTCTATACAGGCATCGTCCTGATTCCTCTGCTCGCTCACTCTGAATACGGTGAAAGTTACATGACAGTCGAACAATCAAAGAAAAAATTTGGAGCTAAGACTTTTTCGCCTGAAAAATTCAAAGCCGCCAATTCCAAACTTAGAGGCGAAATGGCTGCTGACTTGGTTCAAAAGAAAGCTCTCGTGGGAAAAACATTTAAGCAGGTCACGGAGCTCCTAGGGCCACCCGATGGCTATTTTCAGAATGACGGCATCCCAGCGTATATAATCTCACCCGAAACCGGCAAACGAGACACATGGCAGCTGGTTTTCATTCCGAACAACGATTGGACGAAGGTTGAAGAAGTAAAAATCCACAAGAATTGTTGCGACTGAGTATTGCTTCGCACCGTGTAGCGAAACGGCGGACAGCCTTTGTCAGTCCTCCCAAAGCTCTGGACCGATGGCAGCAGAAAACGGTAGGGCTCGCACGATGGAACAAAATGACATACCTATCGAATATCGCGGTTGGTGGCGCATCACCGACACAACAACGTGGATGAAAGAAGACCTCGACGCAATCGGCACAGCTCTGATCTCACTCACAGGCCAAGATGACCGACTTCGAATGCTCTACTTGTTAGCTCAAATCAAATGTAAGGCAACCAAGACAGGAGTGTCGTTTACTTGGAAGGGTTCTTGGGAATTTGATCAGCTCACAGGTTCCGGCCGAGTCAAACTTGGCAACGACGGTAAGCTTCAAGGTGTGTTCAAGATCAAGCAGGGCGACGAAAGTACATTCGTCGCCGAACGCGCAGAGGCACCGCAGAGACCAATTCCTGATCCGCCGAGCTACCGCGACAAGTGGCGCCGAAGGCGGTGATGGCCTCAACGCTCGCGTTCTTTGAGAGTTTCGAGACAGCGGCCGCCACGCCGTTCAGTGTTCGTCGACCGCACAATGCGATCCGACGAAAAACCAATCATCGGGAGGTTGCGGTCTCGCGCTTCACCTGAAATTCGATTTTCCAATTCCTACCGAGCTCGCGGTAACGGACAGCAGAAAACACCATTGCTGCATTCTTAACGAGCTTGATGGGAAGATGCAGAGGATCGGGCACTACTCCCAGTAAACCCGTCCAGCTCGCTAGGTTGTGAATCCAGACCGCATAAGCACCTTCTTTTCGAAATGCGTTTATCAGCAAATTGAAAGCTTTGGGTTTATCAGGTTCGAAACCAAGCTCTCTGAGCTGCTTTGTTAGGTGCAAATTTACAACTTTCGAACCAGAAATTGAAATTGTCTTCAGTGACTGATCAGCAGTGATTTGTTTGTCTAAGCCATCGGCGACCGCTGCGATAACCCTTGGAAATAACATGTTCAGCGAATGATTTCGCTTTCCAAGCTTAGTCATAGTTTTTAAAACTCCGAGCGCTCCTTTGCCTTCGGCGCCCATCGAAACATATCCAATTTCAACGTCGATCGCTCCATCAGATTTTGTTACATAGATATTAGCTCGAAGTTTGTCGCCCTCGACATAAAGTGACGTTCGACCATGGGGGGCTGCAAGAATTTGGTCAGGCACTGCGCGAAGTGCCTCTGGTTGCGTTCTTATCAATCGATCGTAGGCACGGCTCGATAAAAATTCGGCGAGTTTGGGTGACTGAACTTCGATGTTCGTCAGGTCGAGGGCTGCAAAATGCTTCGGGCAGGTCGCCGGTTTTAGCGACGATTCCTGGTCTGCGAAGCAAAATGAAGCGTGCAGCACAGCGTATAAAAACGCGGTGTAGAGGCAGCGCCGGCCGACGCGAAGAAAAACCATATAATTGTATCGGAGTTTAAGAGTGCCCACTGAACTGGCCGAATGACGAGACGGGAGATGCCGGCGTGTCTACCGGTAGGTCACGGCTAAAAACCAATGCCACCTTGGCGATCTGCGGTCCACGCCGCCTAAGCCTTTTAGTCGCTCGCATCGCCGGTCCGACTGCGGACATGACCTGCTTTTAGCGAGCCCGCGCGGACCGGCCTTTTGGAAACACCCGAAATACGGTTTCCCCCTCGATATTGAGAGACGTGAATTGAGTCATTCTAGGAACTTAAGTCAGGTCTGCCCGGTGCGGGGCACACCGGCTTGGAACCGGGCACCCGGTCCGCGCACACCGGCCTCAAAATCCACGCTAAAAATGGCTCCTGGCTCCGTTCGGTTTGTACAATTCGTCTGGGCGCGAGGTACCTTCTCGCGCTTCGTCGGAGCCATCGCCACGTGCTCGAAAGTACTTCGAGCGGTCACGCGCGTGCAATTTCTGAAGACGACAAATGCGTTTTAGGCGGCTTAAAAACACACGAGCCCCGACTCCAAAAAAGGAAAACGTCTCAAGTCCAAATACACAAACGCCGCAACTAAAAGTGAACGCGCCTTGTTTCAAAGTACCGGTCAACATTCCTAAAAAGCCGAATCTTAGTGTCACCCATGTCCTCTGGCAAAACCGTTACCGATGTATCCTGGCTGGCCCCCGCCCGATTTTATTTTCTTCTTTCCCTCCTCCTCCCATCCTCTCTCTCTCTCTCTCTCTCTCTCTCTCTCTCTCTCTCTCTCTCTCTCTCTC
>JAYSST010000365.1:0-1488 GCA_043720435.1 Bdellovibrionales bacterium | reverse complement strand
CGGCGATGTTCAAGCGAAAAAGGTTCTAGCGACCATGAAGTCCATGGTTCAAGCCGATCCGCAACTTCAAGTCCTCTGCCTCGCGTTTTAGGCGGGCGGCACGTCGCCGACCATTTTGCGCCAGTAGGGCGAGAGATCTAATTTCACATCGAGTTTTTTTACGAAGTTGAAGATGCCGCCGAGTTTTCGATGCAGAAATAAGATTCTCTGCGGTGGCGGCGAATATCTCAATGACTTGCCAAAGCGGGTGCCTACGTCACGGGTTCGTTTTGCGTAGTCAGAATCGTCAAATTGAAATGGTTGTTTCGAGGCAAAGAACGGTTCAACCGAATTGATAAGCAATTCTGCGAATAGCTTTTTCGTCTCTACGCTTTCACGCGGACTGATCAAGCCGAACGCTTCTCCCTCGCGAATAATTTTTTCGGGATCCAGCGATCCCATTGAATGCAAAAAGGTTCTGTACCGCGTGCGAAACTCCTTTTCGTAGCGAAGCGTTGCACCGAAATCGAGTAAGACCAGGGCATCGTCGGGGCCAATCAAAAAATTCGCGAAGTTGGGATCTGTTTGGACCAATCCCCATTCGAAAAATTCTTGGCAAAATAAATCTAGCAGCGCATGAGCAATTCGTTCCCGTCGCTCGACACTCGGTCGAGACCGAAGCCAGATGTCGATGCCCGTGCCGTCTTCCCAACTCATTGTCAGAACACGGCGGCCCGAATGTGATTCGATTGGTTCGGGGACTCGGTAAAGGGGGCCCGGAGCCGCGTCCCACAACGGACGATTTTCTTTGGCGGCCGTCGTCCGAATGAGCTCGCGGTACTCCTTCATCAAAAGCAGTTCGGCACCATAGTCGGCTTCTTGCTCGAGAACGCGTTGAAACTCGTCAAACAACGGACCAGTGTCCATTTCGCGACCCGAAGCACCTAAAAATGATTTAGCGACGCGCTTTAAAATTTTTAGGTCAGACTCGATAGATTCAGCGACGCCAGGATACTGAACTTTTATCGCAACCTGACGTCCATTCAATTTCGCTCTGTGCACTTGGCCAATACTCGCGGACGCATCTGGTACGACGCTTAGATCGTCGAAGTCACCGAGCTTCTTCTCGCCGATGTCTTCGACCAGCACGCGACGAACCAGCTCGAAGTCGACCGGTTCTGCTGACGATTGAAGCTTGGCTAAGATCGCCATAGCCTCGGGTGGGAAATATTCTCCTGCGTCTATCGAAAGGAGCTGACCGACTTTCATCGCAGCGCCTTTCATCTGCGAGAGATTGTCAGTGATCCATCGTGCTTGATCTAGGCGGGCATTAAGCTGGCTGGCATTCAATTCATCCGAGGCTTTCGAAAACTTCGCTTTCAGCGACTGTGCGATTTCGCTAGTCCCAATCTTCGCGGCGAGTGAGAAAAGCTTCAGCGATCGTGATGTCGGTGATTTTTTCATCGAAACTGAGCTTAAACGCATGTACGGTAGGAATGAACGTTAATC
>JAYSST010000364.1:0-9374 GCA_043720435.1 Bdellovibrionales bacterium | reverse complement strand
AGGCCGCTTTCGTAACTTTTCACTATGATTTTGGTGTCGTTTTCGGAAATTCGATTTCGCGTTTTAAAGAATACCGATTTGAAATCAACGGGATACAGTGGTTCGTCCAATGACAAGCTAGGGTCACCAAATTGTATATTTTACATGGTTTGGACCTACAACTTAGGTCACATTGCATCTATCTGAAAAGACTCAACTTTTAGCCAGTATCTTTCACCATTGAGCATTCCGATATGTACGCCACAGGCATACAATCGTATGCTATAACCATACATATGAATTTACTCACTCAGATCCTATCAAGCCAAGTTCGCGCCGAAATTTTTCGCCTACTTTTTAGTGGCGATAAAATTTCGATTCATCTTCGTGATCTTCAACGCCAATCAGGTTTGTCGATCGGAACGATTCAAAAAGAGATCGCTCATCTCAAAGATTTGGATCTCGTCACGTCTGAACGCGATGGCAATCGTCTTTACTATACTGCGAATGCAGATCACCCACTTTACAAAGAGATTTGCGGCCTTGTTGAAAAGACATCCGGCATTGCAGAACGATTAAAACAAGCTCTGAGCTCAATCAAAGGTATCGAGTGTGCATTCAATTAACGATTCAATTGTTGGGAAATTTGTTTTGGACACCGGGATTGGCGTTAAATTGATTTCCAAGTCTTTATGCGAACAACTCAAGTGTAAAATTAAGAGCAGCCACACTGGCAAACGCATGTCGGGCCAAGATGTTACTGTCCCAATTTCTGAAGTAAAATCAATGTCTTTTGGAAGTATGCGACAAACCGAAGTCCCAGTCGGAGTTTTCGATATGGAACAGCTTATGCCCGGAACTGGTATCGATGGCTTTCTTTCGCTCGGATTTTTCAAAGATAATGCTTTTACTGTCGACTATAAAAATAAAATTCTCACGATCGAAAGTGATTCCTCATTACAGAAAGCCAAAGTTTCTGGAGTAACTGTCCCCATCCAAATCGATCTTCAAGGAGTTTCTTAGCAGAACCCGTAATACGGCAATGCGCCTTGCTTACCTGACTCGAGCGAGCGTTCATGGGTGGCTTGAGCGATAGCAACTCGGGGCTTGAGTCCGCGACGTTTTAGATTCGATCGGACTTTGCTTTTCGAGTGACCGAATAACTTAGCAAGATCTCTTAGTGAGCAGCCGATTTCGTACTTTTCCGCAATGATTTTAGCGTCGCTAGAGCAAATATGATTGCGCTAGGGTCACCATCTAATAATTCGCACGCGAATTGTTAGATGGCTGTTAAGTCGCTTCGGCCTCTGGCCTTCGCTGCTTTTCGCACCGGGCGCGAAAAGATTCGCTCCCCAGGCACCTGCGCCTGCAGCGCGTGCACAACACTTCGGGGTCTAATCACGCCGCTCGAAAAGCTCCGGCCTCGTTGCGATTCCGCAGACGTCTAGCCTTGCCGGGGCACTTGGTTCAAGACTTGTGGCTTTTTGGTGAATCGGTAAAATGGAGGAAGTGATTCACACTTTCCTTCTGACCTTTTTTACTCTTCTTTGTGCTCCGCCCGCTTTCGCTCAGACTTCGCTCGACAAGCTTGGGAAGAGTACTTCGAAATATATTTTTGCGCCTGAAGACAAGGAACGCGCGAGCGGAATCGCTGATGTATTGCCTGCCGTTCGAAAGTACTCTGTTGGCACCGGCCATTGTTCGCTCATCGTCACTTCCAATAATTGTCATGCGATGACCGCCGCCCATTGCCTTCAGGAATCGCTATCGAAACAGGGAAATGTGCGTTGGGAGAAGCTGTCCGATCAGAAGGATGCACTCACAATGGGCTTCGTGAAGGACGGAGTACTTCCTGCGACGGTTCAAATCGACAAAACGATGAAGCTCAAATTTTTGACGAACGGTGAAAAGAGTCGGCTTGTTACAGACGGCAAATCCTTAGAGCTCAATGAACTTCAGATGAAGCAATGGGGTATGCATTCCTACCTGGATCGTTACAACATGACGAAGCTACCACGAGACGCGGGGGCGGTCGCCTCTGGAGTTGAACTCAGTATCGCAACGACCGACGTACAGGTGCTCGCCATCGGTCGCGGGTTCAGCAATCGCGCGCCTTCTCCGAAAGATTTCGGAAGGAAAAACTCAAACGGTGAGTTTGTCGAAAGTGCTGTGTTCGACGACGCAGATTCGTACTACAAGTTTGTGCGTGATGGCCGTGTACACGATCTTGCCGACTATGCACTTGTAAAGCTTCCCGGCGATAAATGCACGTGTGCCAAAACCGGCGACCTACAAGAAACCGAAAACGTCGTTGTCGCAGGTTACTCGAGCGACGCTCGGCCAACTGATCCTCTTTCGACATTCGCCATCGGACCGCATTCCGAGCGATCAAATACCCCTTTCTCATATGGAGACCAGTGCTACACTTTTGGAAGTCAGGCACCGATGATCACTGAGAATCTAAATTTACTCGGAAAAATCGTCGTTTATGCAATCGCGGGCGCAAAGCTTCACGAGCTTGACCGGATGAATCAGGCGATGAGCCGACACTTGAAAGACCGGCTCATTGTGACTAACGCACGAGCCGCACCGGGAGCCTCGGGTGGAGCGATGTTTAATAGCACGGGACAACTGGTCGGAATCAATACGATGGTGCTGCAACATTTGAGCGGACAAAAAACCGTTGGACTGCGCATCGACGAAATAAAGAAACAGCTTAAGACTTCTATTGGTGATCAGGCTCTGGAAGAAGCTTTCCGGTGCAATTGAATAGAATTATTGTTTCTCACCGAAAATAGTCGCTATCATGATCGTCATGGCAGGTTCGCAGATCGAGACCTTCATTTCAGTCGTTGTTCCGGTGGGTCCTGGTGAAGCCACTTGGAAGGGATTGCTGCCCCTGCTTCGCACGCTTCCGCAGCATTGTGAGATTATTGTTTCTGCGACGACACCGTATGATGAGTCGGCCGAGTCACTTCTATCGAACGACAATATCAACATCTCTTGGTTAAACGGTAAAGCGGGACGCGCAGGTCAGATGAATCGGGCCGCTCGGCACGCAACCGGAAAGTACTTGTGGTTTCTTCACTCGGATTCGCGTTTCGATGAATACGCGATTCGATTGTTAATGGCCACGTTGAGCGAAGAAACGCCGGCGCTTTTTTACTTCCGCCTCGAATTCGAACCCATAAAAGACGGTCCGACTTTTCTCAATGCTCAAGGTGCCAATTTGCGATCACGCATCCTGAAGATGCCCTTCGGTGACCAGGGGCTATGTCTTCCGCGTGAAACTTTTTTCGCGTTGGGCGGCTACTCCGAAACGGCACAATACGGTGAGGATCATCTGTTGGTGTGGGCCGCTCGACATGCCGGACTGCCGATTCGTGAAATTCCCGCTGTGATTCGCACTTCTGCGCGAAAATACGAAAAGAACGGATGGGTCTCGACAACTGCTCGTCACGTTTGGCTCACCACGAAACAGGCGACGCCCGAATTTCTTCGCCTATTTGAAAATCAAGCCCGAAGAATATTTTGGAAATAGCCGTCGCTTGCTTCGTTAAAACTCTAGGTCTCTCGCCAGTGAAAACGCGGCTTGCGGCAGGCATTGGGCGTGAACGTGCCGACCAGGTTTATAAAACTTGTGTCGAATTCATGCGCGAAGCGATGACGACTGCGGAATCGACGCAAGGGATTACCCTGCGTCCTTACTGGGCCGTCGCCGAGCGAGAAGCAATGAAGCATTCTGTCTGGTCCGACTTGCCAGTGATCTGGCAAGGCGAAGGCGGACTCGGCGATCGACTCAAGTTCGTCTTTGAAGAGCTGCAGCGCAGGCACGGTGCTGTCCTCGTCATTGGCGCGGACTGTCCGGTGATTTCGCCGGCCCTCATCGCTGAAGCGGCAGCGATCGTTGCAAGTGGAAACGAACATGTCCTAGGGACTACCGACGATGGTGGCTACTACTTGTTCGGCTCGCGGTTCGTCGTTGATCACGTTGCGTGCGATAAAAGCGAGAGCGTGTGGCTCAATGTTCCGTACAGCGAAGAAAACACGGCACGCGTTTTCACAGAGAGACTTTCTCAAAGGCGTCAGGTCACCCATCTCAAAACGCTTTTCGACATCGATACAAAAGCTGACCTTGATCGCATCACCACTAGCCAAACTAGCTCACAGTGGAATCTACGCGTGGCCGACAAGCTTCGCGCGCACAAGACGATTTGAACACGAGATCAAGCGGTCGCTCCGCCACAACTTGATCCGGCTCCAGCTGTGCATCCGAAACAATGCTGATTGACTATAATTGATCGTGATTGCATCGCCTGGGTGTCCCAGTCCTTGAGGTGGTTCACCTTCGGCGCTGCTACTTTCATGTCTAACATTTGATTGAAATCACAGTCGTAAAGAAAACCGTCCCATCCAATTGAGACCGTTGTACGGCACATCACGTTGCTCGCGGCTGCCGGATTGTACGCCGAAACAAGGCGATCCATATAGTCTTCGAGATTCCCACTTTCGATGAGGTATTCGAGATAGCGCGACACTGGCAGATTTGTGATGGTGAAGAGACTGTTGAAGTCGATATCAAAAGTATTTTTGAGCTCGCGCTTGTAATCTCGCTCGAGTCCCGCTTGCGGGCCGGGAAGAAACGCGCCAACCGGATTGTAAACTAGGTTCAATACGAGTCCCGTGCCGTCTTTTCCATAACCCACTTCGTTTAGCAACTTTAGAGCTCGAATGGATTTATCGAAGACGCCATCACCACGCTGTCGATCGGTCGCACCTTTTTCGTAGAATGGCAGCGACGAAACGACTTGCACTTGATGCTTCTTAAAAAATTCTGGCAGGTCATTATACGACTTGTTCGCAAGTATGATGGTAAGATTGCATCGGACGAGCACTTCTTTGCCGAGTTTTCGAATCTCGTCGACGAACCAACGGAAGTTTGGATTCATTTCTGGCGCGCCGCCCGTCAGATCGACGGTCTTGAAACTTGGCGTCTGGCGAAGAACATCGAGACATTGCTGCATGGTTTCGCGAGTCATGATTTCGCGTCGATCGGGACCTGCGTCAACGTGACAGTGCTTACAGACTTGGTTGCACATCTTACCGACGTTCACCTGGAAAATCTGCAGGTCCGTCGGTTTCAGCGGAAAGAGATTCGTTTCCCGTAGCTTTTCTTGAAAGCGTGGCAGGTCAGTGAGCGCTTCGCTGAAGCCGCCAAGCTGCTTTAGTTGCTCGCTAGAATTCGAAAGAGAGTCGCCGCGCGACAATAAAGATTGAACCGCCATAAACGCGCCGCCTTACATCGAGAGCTTTTTTATTTTACTCATCATCTGAACACCGTGCACCAAGGTCGCGCCACCGCGAATCGCTGCTGCCACGTGCACGGCCTCCATCATTTGTTCCGCCGTAATGCCTTTTTCCAAACTACCGCCGGTGAATGCGTCGATACAGTACGGGCATTGCACCGTGTGAGCAACAGCAAGCGCGATCAGCGATTTTTCGCGAGCTGTAAGCGCACCATCTTTCAAAGTTTCGGCGTAATACTCGAAAAACTTCTTTCCATTCTCTTCCGAAAACTCGGTGATTTGCGGAAACTTCTTGAGGTCAGTTGATTCGTAGTAATTCGCCATAACCTCTCACTCTTGAGCCAACGACGGATCTCCGTCAATGCAGATTCGAAGTCGAGCGAGAGATTCGTGAAACACTTTGCGCACCCCTTCAACGTCGAAATCGACAACAACCTGAACGACACGACCCGCAGAACTTTCTCGACCATCGTCCGAAATGTACGACACTACGCCTCGTGAATCGACAGATGCGCCTCGAGATTCAATCTTGAAAAGGTGCGGATGTGTTACGTGCACCGCAATCAAAACATCCCAGGCAATGACGGTTCGACTGAAATAAAGTGTGCGATTTCTGCGGAACCACCGACGCGCCCGACTCGAAAGCCAGATGCTGGACGCTGCATCGGTCAGTTCAAGTTCTTCAATTCGGATCCGAAATTTTCGCGCCACGTCGAGTGGGAAAATGAGAAGCGCAACCTTCGATAAGAAGACAGCTCGTGTCGCCGCCCGGTCCTTCGTCAGATTGTATTCAAAAGGCCAAATCGGTGGCCACCGGCCTCGCGTGCGCAAAGCCGTGCCCATAATTCGAACTGATTCGATTTTCTGTAATTCCAATTCAGTCGCGCCTAAAAGGAAGTTCGAAAGATTTGTTAGCGGACCCAATTCTAGAAGATCGACTTTTGCCGATGCAGCTAACGATCTGAACTTGCTGGCATAAATGTCGGACCGGTCATGCGAACTCTGTGCGCCCAAAAGCATCCGAACCGAGCTGCCGAAGGCTTCGAACATCGCGTTGGTGTTGCACATCGCTTGACGCGAACTCGTGTTCCCAAAGATTGAGTAAAGACCATATAACTCAACGCGGTTCGCTAGCAGATGGCAGAACGCAAATCCATCATCGACGTCGCCGCTCGACGAACCTAATGCGTTATCGCTGCTGACAATAAAAACGGACTGCCTCAACGCCAACCTAACCCCGACTAATTGCCGGCATGCACAGTGTCACCAATTACAGCATAAGCAGAACAATGTTTTTTTGACAAGCACGCTGATTTTAGATCCTATATCGTAACACACCGATAGGTCACGGAGACCCAAGCATGCAAAACCAGTCGCAAGATTCTGTTAAGGAAGACATTTGGAGCGAAATACCCGAACTAGGCTTCATGGGCCCCGAAGAAATCAAAGCTTGGGAGACCTACCCTCTTCTAAAAGCGAATGAAGACGGCTTGAGGCGCGCCGAGCAGCGCATGAAAGATATCAAAGAATGGTCGCCGCACCAGCTGCTCGGCCGTCGTTGGCCGATCGCATGTGTTGCGCTCGAAATCACGCAGCGCTGTAATCTTGACTGCACCCTGTGTTATTTGTCCGAGCGCTCAGAAGAAGTGAAAGACATCCCGCTTGAAGAAGTCTACCGCCGCATAGAAATGATCCATCAGCACTATGGTGATAATACGGATGTTCAGGTCACCGGCGGGGACCCGACGCTTCGCAAACGTGAAGAACTCATGCTGATCATCAAAAGAATTCGCAGCCTTAATATGCGGCCCTCACTTTTCACTAATGGCATCAAGTGCACTCGCGACTTGATCGTTGAAATGGTAGACAACGGGTTGATCGATATCGCCTTTCACGTCGACATCACTCAAGAGCGCAAAGGCTACACCGACGAGAAGTCACTCAACAAAGTTCGTCTTGAGTACATCAATCGAGCTCGGGGCTTGCCTGTTTCGATTTTCTTCAACACGACCGTTCATGCAGAAAACTTCAACGAGATTCCTGACGTCGTAAAGTTCTTTAGCGAACACACAGATGTTGTTCGTTTGGCCTCGTTCCAACTGCAAGCAGATACGGGTCGTGGCGTTCTTCGAGAGCGCGAGTTCTTGATCAATCCGGATACTGTTTCGGCACAGATTGAAAAAGGAGTAGGAACAAAACTTTCTTTCGACGTACCACTTGTCGGGCACCCGAAATGCAATCGGTATGCAATGGCGCTTGAAGTGAATGGCCGCATGTTCGACATGTTCGACGAAAAAGAATTTGTTCGAAACGTTTTCGTCCAAACCGCCGACCAGAAATTTGATCGCCGGAAACCAATGAAAGCGGTCGCGTCGCTCTTTGGTGGTATCGCAGCGAACCCAAAACTTGGTTTACAGGGCGTCGGCTGGCTCGCGCGAAAAGCGTGGGCGGCAAAAACTGAGCTCGTTAAATCAGGTGGGAAAGCCCGCAAACTTTCGTTCTTCATTCACAACTTCATGGACGCTCAGAAGCTTGATCGCGACCGTTGCCACGGCTGCGTGTTCATGACGATGACTTCTGAGGGACCCGTTTCAATGTGCGTTCACAACGCAAAACGCGACGATTTCATTCTGAAACCGTTCAAGGTCAAAACTCAAGATGGACAGAAAATTTGGAATCCGCTGACTGGCCAGATGGGCATGACCGAAGCCGAAGCTGCAGCGGCAAAAATCCGTCCGGCTCCGCCCAAAGGTCGCGCGAAGGAAACAGCGATGGCTCAGGAAGAGACTTAGTTTGATAAGGCTCTACGTACTCGCCACTATTTTGCTTTTGTCCGCGGGCTGCACGACCCGGGTCAAAATGCCGGATCCGGCACGACTTACGAACCTTGATCCCTTCGGGTCATGGACCGAAGTTTTGAAAGAATACGTAGACGATGAAGGCGCAGTCGATTTTCATCGACTCGCGCTCGATCCGCGAAAACTCGAAGCGTATGTCAATGACATTGCCAATCGTGGTCCGAAAACAAAACCTGCTGATTTCGCGACGCCCGAAGCGCGACTTGCGCATTACATAAACGCTTATAATGCGCTCTCAATGTTTACCGTGCTCGCGTCTGACATCCCGGAAACCAATGCCGGATTTAAAAAAGTTCGCTTCTTTTATTTCAAGAAACTTCAAATTGATGGCGAGAGGATGTCGCTCGCCGATTACGAAAATAAGATCATTCGAAAGCTCGGCGATCCGCGTGTGCATTTTGCACTTAACTGCATGGCTGTAAGCTGCCCACGTTTGCCGCGCGTTCCGTTCACCGCAGAGCGCATCAATGAGCAGCTCGAGAGCGAAACTAAAAAGTTCTTTGCGGAACCCCGTAATCTTACAATTGATGCAGAAAAAAAGACGGTGCTCACGTCTGAAATTCTGGACTTCTTCCCCGAAGATTTTTTAGTGAAAGCGCCGACTGTTCACGCCTATATCTCGAACTACTCTGATCGGCCCGTACCGAGCGATTTTAAGCTGAAGTATTTCGATTACGACTGGACGATCAATTCGCAGCGGCGGAAAAAGAACTAGCTCTTTTTCCGCTAACTCTTTTTTCTCAATAGACCGAGCTTCATTTTTTCTGTTGTGGGATTGGATCCAATCCAAGTGGCCAAAACAACGCGCGAAAGTCCGGGATCCGCTAGGGTCCCAAGCGGTTTCTGATTCAATAAAACGGTCATTTTCCCAGGCGGAAAAGCATGAGTCAGGATATCGCCGGGCTTGACCGCTGGGATCAATTTTAAATAAGCGTCTGCCCGACCTTTCATTTCGGACCATTTCCCGCCAGAATTTTTCTCTAGAAAAACGCGCCACGCGTCGCGCATGTCAGATTCGCTCACGCTCCGCTTGAACTGCATCCTCACTAAAACGGGCTCCTTAGATTCCGAAACTAGATTGAGCACCGCGTTCTCGTCTTGGCTCAATTCCGTTAAATAAAGCCCGGCGACATACACACTTGTCATAAAATAAGTTCGGTCACCCATTCCATTCAAGACAAGCTCTCGACCCTCCTGACTTATCTTATCTGGCATCGTGACATCATAGAGC